>JALSIO010000316.1 GCA_026989995.1 Myxococcales bacterium | reverse complement strand
GGGCGTCGTCCCAGTCCACCAGGCTGCCGTCGAGCCAGATCTTCTTGCCGGTGATGGCCTGTGCCGTGGCCATGCGGCCCTCCGCGGGGCCTCACCGGCGGAGCAGCCGACCGAGGAACCCCCGTTCCCGCTCGCGCCGCCGCCGTAGAAGCCGTAGCTCCCGTCGGGCCTCCAGGCACCCCGGCTGCGTCAGCAACACCCGGGCGAGCAGCCGCTCGGCGTCGTGCTCCCGGCCCGTGGCGCGGCAGAGGCGAGCCAGGAAGAGGTAGGGCTTCTCGCGATCCGGCGCCAGACGGATGGCCCGTTTCAGGTGCCGGATCGCCCGGTTCCGGGCCTCCGGGTCGCCCGGGTGGGCCAGGTGGAGCGCCCACCCGAGGTAGGCGTGATGGTCCGCCTCGTCGGGGTCGAGTTTCGCCGCCTCCGCGAAGCGCTCCACCGCGAGCGGGAGCTCCCGGCGTTCGAGGAGTGCGCGGCCCTCGTCGAGGCGACGGCGGGCCCGGAGCGAATGCGGCAGGCTGGCCTCGTCCACCTCCGGGAGCGCCTGCTCGAGCTCCTCCTGCCTGGCGAGAAGACTGCCGAGGCTGGCACCCCGGACCGGGCCGCCTTGCGTTCCCGGCACCTCCGTCCCGGCGCGTGCGGAAGGCCCTTCGTCCGCCGGCCGGGGCTCGGGCGCGGTCGTGCGCGGCACGACCTCCGCCTCCCCTGGGGACCGCGCCCGGTCCGCCTGTGGCGGGGTGGGCTCGGGCCCTGCGGCCGCGGGGCGGAGCTCGACCACGCCCATCGCCGCCAGGGCGAACAGGGTCCGCCGGATCCCGCCCTCGGCGTCGGCGAACTCCCCCAGGCGCCGCGCCCCGTCGAGGCCGGCCAGCCGTGCCCGGTCCTCGGCCGGGACGCCGAGCTGGCACATCCTCGCCTCCGCCCCCGGGGCGGCCACGGGCCGGAGGTCCGCGTGGCGGGCGATCCAGTCGTCCACGTCACCGAGGGGGCATCGGGTCCGAACCCCGCGGAGGATCAGCTCGGGCGGCTCCTCCCCGAAGGAGAGAGCCGTGCCTCCGTGCAGGCGCGACCCCGGCCGAAACTCGTAGCGACCCTCCCTCCACTCGAAGAGCTGGAAGAACTTGTCCGCCGCCTGCTCCCGCAGCGCCCGGTCGCGCTCGTCGGGAGAGAGGAGCCGCATGGCGACGAGGACCTCGCCCTGCCGGCCCTCGCCCGCCCGGACCCGCCGCAGGGAGTCGAGCATCGCCGACTGGGTGATCCGCCCACACCGCACCAGGTGGTTTCCCAGGCACTCGTTCACGAGGTTCGAGCGCACCGCCACCGGGCGCCCCCCGCGAAGCTCGAGCGTCTTCTTCTTCCGGCCGAGGGTCACGCGCAGGGTCCCGTGCGCCCGCCGGCGGTGGAGGCGGCCGAGCACCGCGGCGATGGGATCCTCCGCGAGGTCACCGGCTTCGCCGACCCCGGCCGGCGGGGCGACCCGCGCGGACCGACGACCTCCACCCACCGCCGCGCCCGAGGTCGGGCCACCGCCGATCTGCCGGCCCACCTCGCCCACGAGGACCGCGAGGGGGACGGGCTTGGTGAGCAGGGCCCCCGCCCCGAGCCGCCGGGCGCGCTCGGCGTAGCCCGGTGTGCTCGTGCAGCCCGAGAAGAGGACGGCCGGGGTGGCCCGGGCGGAGCCGATCTCCCGCTCCCGCACCTGCTCGAGAACCGCGAAGCCATCCCGGCGCGGCAGCAGCACGTCGAGGAGCAGGAGATCGGGGCGTTCGCTCTCGTAGCAGCGGAGCGCCTGCTCGCCGTCGTGGGCCATGACCACGCGGTATCCCTCGCCGCCGAGCGCGCGCTCGAGGATCTCGCACAGGTTCCGGTCGTCGTCGGCACAGAGCACGGTCGGCATGGGGGCTCCTCCGAGGGCGCCCCGGGTATCGACGCCGCGGGCCGGCCGAACGGTGATGGAAGTCACCCGGTGGAGGGGCCGCGCGGCGGCGCGAAACGCCCGCGCAGAGGGGTCCCGGCGAGCGGCAGCGCTCCGGCAGGAAGCGGGGGTTCCCCGTGCGGCCGCGCGGCCCGGTCGCGCTACGCGACCTCGCGGAGCCGCCCGGTCTCGAGGTCGACGACGAAGCCGCGCACCGCGTCCCGGTGCGGAAGGAAGGCACAGCCGCGTACGCGCGCCACTCCGCGCCGCACCTCCTCCTCGAGATCCTCGAAGGTGCCGAAGTCGAAGGGAGGTCGAAGCCCCGTCTCGGCCTCGATCCGCTCCGCGAGCTCCGGGCCGCGGAAGCCGAGCATTCCGCACCCGGTGTGCAGGACGACCATGACCTCACGGGTGCCGAGCAGGCGCTGCGAGATCGTGAGCGAGCGGAGCGCGTCTTCGGTGACCACGCCGCCGGCGTTCCGGATCACGTGGGCTTCGCCCTCGGCGAGACCGAGGAGCCGCCCGGTCTCGAGCCGGGCATCCATGCAGGTGACCACCGCGAGGCGAAGCGAGGGTTCCGCGGGAAGATCCTGCCCGGTGAAGCCCGAGGCGTAGCGGGCGTTGCGTTCGAGGATGCGGTCGACGGTCGACACGCTCGGGTTGCCCCCTTTTCCGGTCTCGCCGGCGCGACCGGAGCCCGCCGGACGACACGCGCGCCCCGGCCGTCCGGGACCGGAACGGTACCGCGGCCGCGCCGCGCGGGGTACCGTGCCGTCGGGCCGCCCCCCCCGTCCGGAGTCGGCCCGCCGATTGCGCCGGAGGCCCGCCACGGACTTCCACACCGCCGGACAGGCCGATCCCGCGCCCGCCGGGCCGCACGCGACGGCCCTCCGGATCCGTCCCTACCGCCCCGGCGACCGCGCGGCGGTCCGCCGCATCTGTTTCGAGACCGGCTACATGGGGTCCCCGCCCCCGTACTGGCCCCACGAAGCCAGCTTCGCCGACGTCTTCGCGGGCTACTACACCGACCGGGAACCCGAGTCGCTCTTCGTGGCGGAGCTCAGGGGGCGCGTCGTGGGCTACCTCACGGGATGCGTCGACAGCCGGCACGCGACGCCGGTGGCGCGGGCGATGCTGCGCGCGGCCCTCCGCCACGGGCTTCCGCTCCGCCGCGGGACGGCGGGTTTCCTGGCCCGCGCCCTGGCCGACTTCCTCCGCACCCCCGACGCCGCCCGTGACCCATTCCGGAATCCGCGGTGGCCCTCGCACCTCCACATCAACCTCCTGCCCGAAGCCCGCGGCCTCGGGGGAGGACGGGCACTCATGGAGGCCTGGCTCGCGCGGCTCCGGGAGCTCGGCTCCCCGGGCTGCCACCTCGGCACCCTGTTCGAGAACCACCGCGCCATCGGCTTCTTCGAGCGCATGGGGTTTCGCCGCCTCGGCCCACCCCGGCCCGTGCCGGGCCTGCGGGCTCCGGACGGGAGCCGCCATCACGAACAGATCCTGGTGCGCGACCTGCGCGAGGCCCCGCAGGCGCCCGGGGAGGAAGGCGGGGGAGACCCGTGAGCGGCCCGACCTCGCACCTCCGGCCCGGCCGCCGCTCGCG
>JALSIO010000315.1 GCA_026989995.1 Myxococcales bacterium | reverse complement strand
CAGCCCACCCGTGGCGCGCCGAGCGCGCCCCGGGCGAGCTCGCCGAGCTCGCGGCGGCCCCCGACTGCACGTTGCTCGTCGCGCGCCGGGCCGGGCGCCCCGTGGCCTACGCGGCGGCGGGCCGGGGTGACGATCTGCAGGGCGTCGTGCACGAGTGGGCCGGAGACGTGCGGGGCGTGGCTTCCTGCCTCGACGAGCTGGTGCACCGGCTCGGGCCCCTGCACCTGATGGCCGGCCCCGAGCCATCGGAGCTCCTGCGGCTGCTCCGGACCTGCGGAGCCGAGAGCCACGCCGGGGCGCTCGGCCTGCTCCGGGCGCTTCGCCCCCGGGAGCTGCTCGAGCCGGTGTTCGCCCGGGAACCGGCACTCCGCGGGATCGCGATCGGCGAGGCGGGAGACGGCGTCCTGCTCCGCTGGAAGGAGCGGTCCCTCCTGCTCGACGCCCGGGAGGGTGCCGCCCTGCTCTTCGGGCCGGCGCTTCCGGACCGCCTCCACGCGGAGCTCGCGCCCGAGCTCTGCGCGGTCCTCGCGCGCGCGCTTCCGCTGCCACTCTTCCTCTGGGGCTTCGACTCGATCTGAGGGGCCCGGCGGACCCGGCAGCCGCCGCCAGCCCTCCCCCCGCGCGCTTCTCCCGCGCCGATATCGGCTGTCGCCGGGTCGCCCGCTCCGCCACCCGGCCGGTCGGGCACTCGGGCACTCGGGCACTCGGGCAGCCGGGAGGACGCTGCACGGGCGATCGCCTGCCCCTGCACGCCACCGTGGAAGCACCCTCGCGGCTGCGGATCGGGCCCGCCGCTCGGGTGGAGTTCTCGCGGAATCCGTCTCGACCGCAGGGCAGCTGGCGGCCCGGGAAGAGACCTGCGGGCGGGGCCTCGCCTTCGAGCCCCCACACCGCTCCCGGGACTCAGGTCGAGCCACCTCCCGATTCCGGACGGACGTCGGCATCGCCCGCGCCCTCCGCCGGCTCCCCCTCGCCGGTCGGGCTCGGGGGCGGAATGGGCTGCCGGGTCGACCAGGTGTCGCCATCCAGGATCACCTGGAGCGCCGAGCGGCTCTTCGGGTTGACGAGCAGCGGGGCCGCGAGGTTGAGGAAGATCCGGTCCCCCTCGAAGGCGGCGATGGCCAGGACCTCGAGCTCGTCCAGGGACTGCGCATCGAGGCCACGCAGCGCGCGCTCGGGCACCGCCGGATCGTAGTCGGGCACGAAGTTCCAGGGATTGGTGACCACGAAGGCGAGCTCCGGGAGATCCGCGGAGACGAGCCACCCGAAGATGCCGCGGTGGTCGTGCTCCACGAGGGCGAAGCGCCGCGCCCCCGGGAATCCCGGCAGACCGGGGAAGCGCAGCAGGTCCGCTTCCGGCACCCGGATCGTCCCGAGACGGCTGCTCGCGATGTGCACCACTGCCCGCGTCATGGTGGACCCCCCTCGCGGGGCATCGCGTCCCCGCCCTCTCCCCGGGCCGCCGAGAGCGCCTCCCCGGAGCCGGACGCCGCCCGGGCCGCTTCCCGGTTCGCCCGGGCGATCCGCTGGTAGACCTCCTCCCGGTGGATCTCGACCTCGTCGGGCGCCTCGATGGCCAGGCGGACGTGCCGGGAGGTGGCGGACACCACCGTCACCTTGATCCGCCCGTCGATGCGAACGCTCTCGCCAGGCTTGCGCGATAGGACCAGCATCGGGGCCTCAGATGAAATCCAGCAGCGTCGGCTGGACGAGGCTGGCGGAGGCCCGAAGCGAGGCCTGGAGCGCCGTCCCCTGGTTCACGATGTCCGAGTAGACCTGGACCGAGTCGGCGTCCTGGGTGTCGGAGAGCTGCCGCGTCAGCTCGGTCTCCCGCCGGCCGAGGATCTCGCGGGCCGCGCGCAGCCGGGAGTCCACCGCGCCGATCCGGGTGCGCTCGAGGTTGAGCTGCGTCTGGGCTCGATCGAGCCGGTCGAGCTGGGCCCCCACCCCCGCCTGGTCGTTCGCCTCGAGCGCGGTGACGAGGTCCCCGAGGATCGAGAAGAGGTCCTCGCGACCGGCATCGGGGGTCCCATCGCCATCGCCGTCGCCGAGGAAGACGCGGCGGCCGTCGAGGGTGATGGGCACCTGTTCGGCCTCGGCGATGGCGACCTCGATCTCGTTCGGATCTCCGGTGAAGGCCACCGAGAGCCCTGCGCCCGGCGTGAAGGGCTGCGTGTCGTTGGTGTATCCGGAGAAGACGTAGGCCCCGCCGAATCGGGTGTTGGCCGCGGCGAGAAGGGCGTCGTGCAGCCCGCGGACCTCGGCGGCGATCTCCCGGCGCCCGTCGGCGCCGACCGTGCCGTTGGCGCCCTGGACGGCGAGCTCCTTGGCCCGGATGATCACATTCATGGCATCCCCGAGCGCCGACTCGGTCACCGAAACGACGTTCTCGGCCTTGGTGATGTTGCGCTCGAACTGATCCCGGGCCGCGAGCGAAGCCCGCAGCCCCGTGGCGTCCCGGACACCCACCGGGTCGTCCGAGGGCCGGTTGATCCGGAGCCCGCTGGTCGCCTGCTCCTGGGTCGCCGCCAGCCGCCGACGCAGGCGACTCACGTCGGCCAGGGCCTGGCGCGCGAGGATGGACTGGGTGATGCGCAGTCCCATCGCCCTTTCCCCCTCCTCCGGACGGAGCGCTCAGCCCCGGCCGTCGTCGGTGCCCGCCGGCGTCCCCCGGGCCGCTTCGGGGCGCGTGCAGCCCGCCGTCCTCGCCTCCCGCAGTGCCATGTCGAGATCCCCCAAGTGGAGGCCCGGAGCCGGCTCCGGGCTAGAGCATGGACACCACGTCCTGGAGCAGCCGGTCCATGGTCGAGATGATCCGCGCGTTGGCCTGGAAGGCGGCCTGGAGCTGGATCAGCGCGGTCACCTCCTCGTCGATGGAGACGCCCGACATCTCGTCCCGCTGGTTCTGCACCACCTCGAGCACCCGGTCCTGCTGGAGCCGTGCGCTCTCGAGCGAACGGGCGGTCTGGCCGAGGTCGGCGACGAGATCGGCGGCGTGGCTCAGCACGGTGCGCGTGGGGCCCGTCGCCGGACCCGGCGGATCGCCGGGCAGGTAGATCGGCTGTGCGGTCTCGCGCAGGGCCGCCAGCGCCAGCGCGTTGCGGTTGTCGCCCGGTGCGCCCGGCGCGGCCCCGGCCGCGGCGACCCGGCGCGGGTCGGCGAGGAGCGCCGGATCCACGGCGAGATCCCGGGCCGCGTTCTCCACCTGAGCCAGGTTCGCGAAGAAGTCCTGCCCGGTGGCGCCGGTGAGGCCGAAACCGAGTCGGTGCTGGTCGTTCACCGTGCGCATCACGTTGTAGGCCACCGTGTCGAGGTCGCGGATGGCCCCGCCGAGCAGCTGGTCCCGGACCTCGAGAAGCCCCCCGAGCCGTCCCCCGCCGAGGGACCCGGTGACGTCGAAACGGGTCGCGCCGTCGTCGAAGAAGACGCGGGAGAAGGTGGGGTCGAAGGGGTTGGTCGGATCGGCCACCGCCACCAGATCCCGCGTGATGGACCCGTCCACCAGCGTGTAGCCCCCGCGGAGGCCGACGACCACCGAACCGTCCTC
>JALSIO010000314.1 GCA_026989995.1 Myxococcales bacterium | reverse complement strand
CACCACACCGAGGCCGCCCGCCACGCCGAGGGCGACATGCGCGAGACCCTCCGCCGGGCTGCGCACCACGAGCAGGGGCTCCGGGTCGGTGGCCGCCGGGGCTTCGTAGAGGGCGAGGTGGAGGAGCTCCGCGTCCTGCTCGCGGCCGCCCACCGCGAGGCCGACGGCGCCTCCGGCCCGCCAGCCGCGCCCCGGCTCCCCCGCCTCCAGGTCCGGCGCGCGCGCCACCGCGAGCCCGGGTGCCGTGCGCTCGAGGGCGCGTGCCTCGTCGTCGAGGCCCTCGGGAAGCCGTCGCCGGCGGCTGCGCCACCGCGGAGCTCCCCGCGCGGGGGCGCCACCGGCCAGGGCCCGGAGGACCACCCCGTGCTGCACACCACAGGCCTCCGGCGCTCCCCGAAGCCGGAGCAGTCGAAAGCCGGGATGGACCTCGCAGCTCGACCGGGCGAGGACGCGCGGCACGGCATCCCGGGAGCGGGCGCGGAGCCGCCCGAAGAAGCGGCTGCGGTGCCCGGTCGAGCCGTGCCCGGAAGTGGCCACGAGGGCGCCCTACGCCGGCCGGGATCGGCCGGAGGGCACGCCGCTCAGGCCTCCCGCCACGTCGTGTGCGTCGGCCGACGCGAGAGGATGTGCTCGCGCCCCCAGGACGCGACCTTCCGGAAGGCCTCCGAGGCGATGAAGCGCTCGAAGGCCCCTTCGTCGTCCCAGCGGGAGACGATCAGGTACTCCGGCGCCTCCCCGACCCGCCGGTAGAGGTGCGACTCCACGTGGCCCTCGGCCTTCCCGAGGGCATCGAGCACCCGCGCGAAGGCGGCCTCGAAGACCGCCTCCTTGCCCGGGATCACTGCGTAGTTCATGCCGACCGTGACCATGCCCCTCCTCCACACCGCGAGCCGGGCCGGACCATAGCCGGCAGGTCGCCGGCAGGCCCGCGCCCCCCCCCCCGGGCCCGCCGGCCGGAAAAAGTGGCGGTTGCCGCCACATTCGCCGCCCAGGGACCACTGGAATCGTGGTACTTTTTTCCCACTCTGGAGGTCCGGTGTCGCAACCCGCAGCCCAGCCCACTCCGCTCCCGGTACCCCCGCGGTCGATCGTCACCGCCGTCCGCCGCCTGCTCCGGCCCATCGTCCGGCTGCTCCTGACCCACCAGATCACCTTCCCCTACCTGGCCCGCCTGCTCAAGGCCGTCTATGTGGAGCTGGCCGAGCGCGAATTCCGCCTCGAAGGCCGCCCCCAGACCACGACGCGGGTGAGCCTGCTCACCGGCATCCACCGGAAGGACGTCAAGCGCCTCCGCTCCGAGCTCCCGCACGAGGAAGCCCCCCCCCCGATGGTCTCGCTCGGGGCCCAGCTCGTGGCGGTGTGGATGGGCGACCCGGCCTACCTCGACGAATCGGGCCGCCCCCGGCGCCTGGCGCGCCACGCAGCCGCCGGGGAGCCCGTCTCCTTCGAGGGGCTGGTGCAATCGGTCAGCAAGGACATCCGCCCCCGGGCGGTGCTCGACGAGTGGTTGAACCTCGGCGTGGCCCGGCTCGGCTCCGACGGGCGCGTCGAGCTCAACACCGGTGCGTTCACCCCGGACCGGGGGCTCGACGAGAAGGCCTTCTTCTTCGGGCGGAACCTCCACGACCACGTGGCGGCGGGTGTGGCCAACCTCCGGGGCGAGCGGCCGTCCCATCCGGACCGGGCCGTCTACTACGACGGGCTCTCGGCGGAGTCGGTGGCGGAGCTCCGGACCCTCGCCGAACGCCTCGGCATGGAGGCCCTCCACGCCGTCAACCGCCGGGCCCGGGAGCTCTCCCTGCGCGACCGCGATCGGAGCGACGCCGAGCAGCGCATGACCTTCGGGATCTACTTCTACGCGGCCCCGGCGGATCCGGCCGGCGACCGCGACGCCGAGGGGACCCCCCCGTCGGGCGAGCCGGAAGGCGGTAGACTCGGGGCGTGAACCCTCGAGTTCGTCTGCGACCGCACCGGGCAGCCGGGTCGGCCGGCAGTGCCCGCGCCCCGGCCCGGAGCCCGGCAGGGGCCTGCGGGTGAGCCGCCCGGCGCGCCTCCTCCTCGTCCGCCACGGTGAGACCCCGGCCAACCTCGGGGGGGTGTGGCATGGCTCCACCGATTCCCCGCTCACCGAGCGCGGGCTCGAGCAGGCGCGGCGTGCGGCCGCCTGCGTTGCGGAGCGCTTCCCGGACGCCACCGCGCTCTACGCGAGTCCGTTGACCCGCGCCCGCAAGACGGCCGACGCGATCGGCGAAGCACTCGGCCTCGCGACCCGCATCGAACCGGATCTGCGCGAGTACCACCTCGGGGAGTGGGAGGGACTGCGCTACGACCTGCTCCACCGGGAGCACCGGCTCTGGGAGCGGATGCGATCCGACCCGGACTTCGCGCCGCGGGGCGGCGAGAGCCCGCGGCAGGTCACCGATCGCGTGGCCGCCGCCCTCCGGCAGATCCACGATCGGCACCGGGGGGAGCGGGTCCTCGTGGTGGGCCACGGCGGAGCGCTCGCGCTCGCGCTCGGCTTCCTGCTCGACGGCGGCTACGGGCAATGGCGCCGGGTCATGCACAACTGCGCCCTGAGCGAGCTCGTCCTCGAGCCCGAGCCGGCGCTGCCCCTCTTCGACCTCCGCGACCACCTCGAGGGGCTCTAGGCGGGCGCGGCCGGCGCCCTAGGTGAACCAGGTGCAGCGCTCGCGGAGGCCGTGCTCGATGAGCTCCCGGATCGCGGAGCGCACCTCCTCCACCCTGGCCTCCACCACCTCGTCCTCGTCGCTCGGGTCGCCCTCGAAGCGCATGGGTTCGCCGAAATGCAGCCGGAACTTCACCGGAAGCGGCAGGAAGCCCGCGGGCCCCAGCAAGGGGAAGGTCAGCGTGATGGGGAAGGCCGGAGCCCCGATCAACCGCCCGAGCGGACGCAGGTTGAACAGCCCCGGGGACTGCTCCTCGTTCCCGACGATCCCCACGGGCACGATCGGGGTATCGGTCTCGAGCGCGAGACGCATGAAACCGAGCCCGAAGCGCTGCAGCCGGTAGCGCTGGTCGAAGGTCTTCACGAAGCCGCGGGCGCCCTCGGGAAAGACCATGAGCGCCTCCTCCCGGTGCAGCAGCTGGGCGCAGTTCTCCGGCGTGCCGACCACCGAGCCGGCCCGGTGCATGAGCACGTTGAAGAAGGGGATGGTCGGCAGGTAGTACTCGGCCATGCCGCGCACGATCCGTGGCGGCTCGGCCTCGAGCAGCATGGCCATGGCGAGCATCGCGCCGTCGTAGGCGAAGGTGTTGCCCGCGTGGTTGGCGACGAGAAGGACCCGGTCCGGGGGGACCCGGTGGATTCCGTGGGCCTCGACGCGCAGCCAGTACCGGTAGACCAGGGCGGCCGGCAGCAGCAGGTTCCGGGCCGTCTCCGGGCACATCCCGAAATCGTCGTAGCCGTACTCGTTCAGCCGCGTCGGAATGCGGGCCAGCCGCGCGTCGAGCTCCGCCTGCAGCTTCCGCAGCGGTCCCGGAAGCAGGCGCACCAGCCCCTCGGGGGACCGCTGGCGGGGTGATTCCCTC
>JALSIO010000313.1 GCA_026989995.1 Myxococcales bacterium | reverse complement strand
CCCCACCGCCGGGGCCCGCCGGGGCCCCGGGGAGGTCTTCTTCCATGCAGCGAACCCCGCGTTCGCGCGCGCGCCTCGGCGCGTACGCCCTTTTCACCGGTGCGCTCGTCCTGGCCGCGGCGGCCCACGGCCGCGAGGCGTACGCCCCCACCACCACCGCGGCACCCGCCCCGCCCGGCGGGACCGAGCTCGAGCGGAGGCTCGAGGCCCTCGCCGAGGAGAACCGCGAGCTCCGAAGCACCCTCGAGGCCCTCCGCGACGAGGTCCGCGCGGTCCGCGATGAGGCCGCTGCCGCGCGGGAGGCCGCGGCCCGAAACGCGGCGGGCACCAGCGCCCAGCCCACGGGACCGCGATTCCAGCTTCTCGACATCTCCGCCGACGTCATCACCGGCGCCGCCGTCTCCGGTGCCGGCGACGGCGCCTTCGGCCTGCTTCAGGGCGGTGCCCACGATCCGGTCCAACGGGGCTTCTCGATCCCGCAGGTCGAGCTCGCCCTCCGCGGAGCCGTCGATCCCTTCTTCACGGGGGAAGTCTTCCTGGTGGGCTCCCTCGACGAGGAGGGGGAAACCGTGCTCGAGCTCGAAGAGGCGGTGGCCCGCAGCACCGCCCTGCCCTTCGGGCTCGAGCAGCACGGGCTGCAGCTCGAGGTGGGCCAGATGTTCACCGAGTTCGGACGTCTGAACCCGCGACATCCGCACTCCTGGCTCTTCGCCGACCAGCCGGTGGTGCTCACCCGCTTCTTCGGTGGCGACGGCCTCCGCAACCCCGGGGTGCGTCTGGGCTGGCTGCTGCCCCTGCCCTTCTACGCGGAGCTCCACCTCGGCGCGCAGACGGCCCGGGGCGAGACGGCCGTGAGCTTCCTGGCCAACGAGGAGGTCTTCGAGGAAAGGCCCATCGGCGGGCGCCCCTTCCGGGAGGTCGACCCGAGCAATGCCAACCGGATCCTGTACCTGGGGCGCCTGGTGGCAGGTGGCGACCTCTCCGACACCTGGAGCGCACAGGCCGGCCTCTCCGCCCTGCGCGGCCCCAACGCAACCGGTCCCGACGGGCGCACGCTCATCGTGGGAGCGGACTTCGTGGCGAAGTGGAGACCGCTTCGGACCGACAAGGGATGGCCCTTCGTCATCATCGAGGGCGAGGTGCTGCGCCGGAGCTACCGCGCCGACGCCTTCCGGGGATGTCCCGAGGCCGCCCTGGAGGAGCCCTGCGAGGCGGTCTTCCTGCCCGAGGACGAGCTCCGGGACTGGGGCGCCTACCTGCAGGGCGTCTGGGGGTTCCGCCGCGGCTTCGCCGCGGGCCTCCGCGCCGAGTGGGCGGGCGGAAGCGGCGCGAGCCTCGGCCCCTACGCCGGGCGCGCCAGCGATCCCTTCCGGTCGAGCCGGCTGCGCCTCACGCCGCTTTTCATCGTCCAGCCCACGGAATACACCCGCCTGCGTCTTCAGTACGCCTACGACCGGACCGGGCGCTGGCTTCCGGGGCACGACGCCCACACCCTGCTGGCCACCCTCGAGATCAGCCTCGGCAGCCATGCAGCCCACAGCTACTAGGGGGAGGCAGCCCATGGAGCGCAAGGACAAGCGACCCGGCGGCCTTTCGCGAGCCCCGGCCGCCGGGCGCGGGCCGCGCGGTGCCCGGTCGGCTGCCGCCCTGCTCACCGGCGTGCTCGCTGCCTGGCTCGTGGCGGAGGCCGGGGCGGCCCGCGCGGAGCCGCTTCGGGTCGTGACCACGGTCCCCGACCTCGCCGACCTCTGCCGCGAGGTCGGCGGAGACGAGGTGCGGGTGCGGGCGCTGGTGAAGGGTCCCCAGGACCCGCACTTCGTCGAGCCCCGGCCGAGCTTCATCCGCGACCTCCACGGCGCGGACCTCTTCGCCATGGTCGGACTCGAGCTCGAGATCGGGTGGGTGCCGCCGCTGCTCCAAGCGGCCCGCAACCCCCGGATCCTCCCGGGCGAGCCGGGCCACCTCGACGGATCCACGGGAATCCAGCCGCTCGGGGTGCCTCCCCCCGGCGCGAGCCGGGCCCAGGGCGACCTCCATCGCTTCGGAAGCCCGCACTACCTCTCGGACCCCCTCTCCGGCCTTCGGGTGGCCGCGCTCTTCCGGGATCGGCTCTCGACGCTGCGGCCGGAGGCCGCCGAGGGCTTCGCCGCGCGCTACCGGGACTTCGAGCAGCGGCTCCTCGCGCTCTTCGTCGGCGAAGCGCTCGCCGCCCGGGTCTCTCCGGAGGCGCTCCGCACGGCGGTGGAGGAGGATCGCCTCGACGAGATCGCGGCCGGGGCCGGAGTCCCGGTCGGGGGCCTGCTCGCCGAAGCGGCGTCCTTCCGCGGGACTCCGGCGGTGGAGGACCACAGCCTCTGGATCTACTTCGCCCACCGCTTCGGTCTCGTACTCGTGGCCACCCTCGAGCCGAAGCCCGGGATCGCGCCCACGACCCGCCACCTGGCCGGGGTGGTGGAGCTGGTCCGAAGCCGCCGCGTGCCCCTGATCCTCACCAGCCCCTACTTCGACGTCCGGCATGCGCGCTTCGTCGCCGAGCGCACGGGTGCGCGGATCGTCCCCATGGCGCACCAAGTCGGATCGCGGCCGGGGACCGACACCTACCTCGATGCCATCGCCTACAACGTGCGCGCCGTGGGCGCGGCCCTCGTGCCGGGAGGGCAGCCGTGACGGCCGAGGCCGGCGCCCATCCCGACGGCTTCGTCCTTCGGGTGGAGGGCCTCGCCGCCGGCTACGGAGGACTGCCGGTCCTGGGCGGCGTGGATCTCGTGGTGCGGCCCGGGGAACGGTGGTTCCTGCTCGGGCCCAACGGAAGCGGAAAGACGACCCTCCTGCGGGTCGTGCTCGGGCTCCTGCCTCCGACCCGCGGGCGGGTCGTCCGGAACCCGGTGCACGCCGCCCCGCCGCGCATCGGCTTCGTGCCCCAGCGGCCGGCCGCGCCGGGTGCGCTGCCCATCACGGTCCGCGAGTTCGTGGCGCTCGGCTTCGTGGCCTCCCGGGTCCGGCGGCGTGATCGGGGCCGCGCCCTGCGCGAGACCCTGGCCCGGCTCGGGCTCTCCGAGCGCGCCCGGGTGCCCTATGACGCCCTGTCGGGCGGACAACAGCGCCGCGCCCTCCTGGCCCGCGCGATGGTTCGGGACCCCGACCTGCTCGTCCTCGACGAACCCACCGAGGGGCTCGACCCGAGCGCACAGGCCGGCTTCCTCGCGCTCCTCGACGAGCTGCAGCGCGCGCGGGGCATCACGGTGCTCTTCGTCACGCACGACCTCGAGGTCGCCCGCGGGTACGCCACCCACGTGGCGCTCTTCCACCGCGGGCGTGTGCACGCCGGCCCGAGCCACGAGGTGCTGCGCCCGGAGACCCTCGAGACCGTCTTCGGCCTGCGAAGCCCGACCTCCGGGGGCACCGCGTGAGCACCGGCTTCCTCCAATCCTTCGCCCTCTTCGGTCCGACCTATGCGGTGGGCGTCTCGGTGGCCACCTCCCTGGCCATCGTCGGCGTATGGGTGATCGGGCGGAACCAGATCTTCCTCGGCGCCGCCGTGGCCCAGGCCTCGACCCTGG
>JALSIO010000312.1 GCA_026989995.1 Myxococcales bacterium | reverse complement strand
TACCAGGGTGTCGAGCCCGCCGAGGGCCTTCACCGCCTCCGCCACGGCGGCCTCGACGGCATCGGGATCGGCCACGTCGGCCGCCACCGCCACCCCCGAGACGGCGCGCGCGGCCTCGCGCGCGCCGTCGGCGTCGACGTCGAGCACGGCCACCCGGGCGCCCTCCCGGCCGAAGCACTCGACGACCGCCCGACCGATGCCGAAGGCGCCGCCGGTCACCAGGGCCCGTCGTCCCGCCAGCAGCCCCACTAGGCCTCCTCCCGAAGCCGGGAGATCACCTCCTCGCCGAAGCGCCGGATTCCGTCGCACTTCTTCTCGAGGGATTCGGTCATGCCCCCGTAGAAGACCCACGGCATGGTCAGCACGTGGGTCACGCCGGCGTCGCGAAGGCGCCGGTAGCCGTCCGGACCCGCCGCGTCGATCGCCGCCCCGACCACGTGGAAGGGACGATCCTCCCGGCCGTACTCGCGGCGGAGGGCGTGGAGACGCGCGCAGATCGAACGGAGCTCTTCGGTGGTGTGCAGGTCCGAGAGCCAACCGTCGCCGACGCGGGCAGCCCGGCGGAGCGCCGGATCCGACAGCCCGCCCACGAGAAGCGGCACCTCGCCCACGGGCCGCGGGAGCATGCGGAGCCGGTCGAAGCGGTAGAACTCGCCGCGGTGCTCCACCATTTCGCCGGTGAAGAGCTTGCGCAGCACCTCGACCATCTCGTCGCATCGTCGACCCCGGCCCGGGAAGGGCTGGCCTGCGAGCTCGAACTCCTCGCGCATCCAGCCCACGCCGATCCCGAGAAGGAGGCGCCCGCCGCAGAGCACGTCGGCGGTCGAGATGGCCTTGGCGGCGAGCAATGGGTTGCGAAGGGGCAGGACGAAGACCTGCGTCAGGAAGCGGATCCGTTCGGTGGCGGTGCCGAGGGCTCCGATGGCGACCAGGGGATCGGGCCAGGGCGTCTCGTCGTTCCAGCGTGGTGCACCGTCCGGCGTGTAGGGATAGGCCGTGCGGATCCGCTCGGGGTGCACCACGTGGTCCGAGAGGCTCACGCCGAAGAAGCCGGCCTCCTCCGCAGCCCGGGCCAGGGGGACGAGATGGCGGGGATCGCTGAAGGCGAGCGACACCAGGAACTCCAAGGGATCCTCCGGATCAGCGGTTGACCGTGGCGCCATCGACGAGCAGCGAGGCGCCGGAGACGAGGGAGGCGCGGTCCGAGCAGAGCCACACCACGGCCTCGGCGACCTCCTCGGGTGTCCCGAGGCGACCGGAGGGCACACTCGCCCGGATCATCTTCTCCATGCCCGGGGAGCGGTCCATCGCCTCCCGCAGCATCGGGGTGTCGATCGATCCCGGGAGGACGGCGTTGACCCGGACCCCGGTCCGCGCATTCTCGAGGGCCGCGGTCTTCGTGAGCCCGAGCACCCCGTGCTTCGAGGCACAGTAGGGGGCCAGTCCCGGGGTGGCGATGAGCCCCGAGCCGGAGCTGGTGTTGACGATGGCACCCGCGCCCTGCCGCTGCATGACCCGAAGCTCGTGCTTGAGGCACAGGAAGACGCCGAGCAGGTTCACCCGGAGGGTCTGCTCGAAGTCGTGGAGGGCGAGATCCTGCACGGCGGCCATGCCGCCGGTGATCCCGGCGTTGTTGTGGGCGCAGTCGAGGCGCCCGAAGCGCTCGACCGCTCCGGCGACCAGCGCTTCCACCTCGGGTTCGCGGGTGACGTCGGCGCGGACGAAGACGGCCTCGCCCCCGGCCCGCCGGATCTCCTCGGCCACCTGCTCACCCTCCTCGAGGAGGTCGCAGACCACCACCCGGGCCCCTTCCGCGGCGAAAAGACGGGCCACGGCTCGCCCGATCCCCCGGGCGCCCCCGGTGACGAGCGCCACCTTTCCCTCGACCAGTCCAGGACGACCCGCTGTGCGCACCCCACCTCCGGAGCCCGGCGGCCGCATTCTAGGCCACCCCGCGCCCGGCCGGAGCCGGAGGGGCGCGGCTGCGCGGACCCTCTCCCTCGCTCCCGTCCCGCGAGCGACGGCCGGCACCCGGCGGGCACCCGCCTCCCCGGGCGACCCGGCCCCGCATCGGTCCGCGCGGGGGGCCTCAGCCCGCCAGGGCCCGCCAGCCCAGGTAGCCGCCGTAGACGGCGAACAGGAGCAGGCCCTCGAGGCGGGCGATGCGCCGGTCCTCGCTGGCCGCCACCGCGAAGAGGAGCGCGGTGAGCAGCGCCATGGTCAAGAGATCCAGGAGGCCATGGGCCGGCAGATCGACCGGCCGGACGAGCGCCGAGAGCCCGAGGACGAAAAGCAGGTTGAAGAGATTCGAGCCCACCACCGTGCCGAGCACCAGGTCGGACTCGCCCCGCCGCGTGGCGGCGAGCGCCGCGGCCAGCTCGGGGAGGCTGGTTCCCACCGCCACCACCGCGAGCCCGACCACCGCGTCGGAGACCCCGAAGGCGGCCGCCACGTGGACGGCACCCTCGACCGCCAGCTCGGCTCCGACGACGAGGAGGACGAGCCCGAAGACGGCGATCGCCAGCGAGCGCAGGGGGTGCTCGCGGAGGCGAGCGGCCGGCTCGCCCGCGGCGGCGATGGCCGCTGCACCGTCGAGCCGCTCCTGCCGGGCCGTGCGAAAGGCGGTGACCAGGAAGAAGCCGAAGAGAAGGAGCAGCACCGAGGCGTCGCCGCGGCTGTAGCGGTCGGGCGGTCGGTCGAGCAGGGCATCGGCGCCCAGCAGCACGCTGGCGGCGGTGGCGAAGACCAGCCCCGGCATCTCCCGGCGCACCACCGGGCTGCGCACCGGAATCGGCCGGATGAGGGCCGCCACGCCGGCGATCAGCCCGACATTCGCGAGATTCGAGCCCACCACGTTCCCGAAGGTGAGGCCGGGAGCATCCCTCCACGCCGCGAGCAGGTTGACGGCGAGTTCCGGAGCGCTGGTTCCGAAGCCCACCACCACGAGCCCCACCGTGAGCGCCGAGACCCCGAGGCTCCGGGCCAGCGCCGCGGCGCCCCGGACCACGCGGTCGCCCCCGACGAGCAGCAGCCCGAGGCCGAGGGCGAGCTCGATCGCGGGCCTCAGCGGCACGGCTGCCCCTTCAGACGCACATGGCTCCGTCGACGCGCACGCCCTCGCCGTTCACGTGGCGGGCCTCGTCCGAGGCGAGGAAGGCGATCACCGCCGCCGCATCCGCGGGTTCCCCGAATCCGGAAAGCGGCATGATGCGCCGGACGAGCTTCGGATCGGCGCCCTCGGGAACGCGGAAGGCCTCCTGGATCGGCGTGCGGATCGCCCCCGGAAGCACGGCATTGACCCGCAGCCCCTGCTTCCCGTACTCGATCGCCAGCGAGTAGGTGAGCGCCAGCACCCCCCCCTTCGAGGCCGAATAGGCCGCCATCCACGCGTGCCCCTTCACCGCGGCGGTGGAGGAGGTGTTCACGATGGCCCCCCGTGATTCGAGCAGCGCGGGGATCGCGGCGCGGCACATGAGGAAGGTCCCGGTGAGGTTGACCTCGAGCACCCGTCGGAAGTCCTCGAGGGCGAGCTCGTGGGTGTTCTCGAAGTGCAGGATGCCGGC
>JALSIO010000311.1 GCA_026989995.1 Myxococcales bacterium | reverse complement strand
CCGCGAATGCCCCGAAACCGCGGCCTGTCCTCGATGCGCAGCAACACGCCCCCACCCTCGGGCTCCTCGAGGGCGATCACGTCACCGGGCGCCAGGTCGAGGAGGCGGTCCAGCGGCAGACGCGCGCGGCCCACCTCCGCGGCGATCCGCACCGGCGCCTCGGCGACCTTCCGCTCGATCTCCACCCGCTCGTCTCCGGCGGGCGCCGTCGGCGCCGTCTCGATCCGCCGAAGGCGGGCAGCGGGAAGAACCAGCCGAAGCCGGCAGATCTCGCCGAGACCCTGCACGTCGAAGCTGCCGACCACGACCCGCTCGTGTCCCTCCTCGGCGAGCCGTTCGGGCTCGCAGAGGCCCTGCACCGCGACCCCCGGGCCGAGCACCGGCTCGAGCGATGGGGCGAGATGCGAGAGCACCTGGCGGGCGAGGCGGAGGAGGAATCGCCGCTCGATCCGGGTGTAGGGACGCGGGGGTGGCGTGTTCCCCGCAAGCCCCGGTCTCGCGCCGAAGGCCAGGCACAGCAGCCCGTAGGCGAGCGCGCGACTCGGAAGCAGATAGCCCGGCGACGCACAACCGGGCACGGCGAGCAGCACGCCCCGGTCGATGGGAAGCAGGGTGGCGGCCACCTCTTCCTGGGCGGCCTCCTCGCAGCCGAGCAGATCGAAAGAGATCGGAGTCTGGTGGGAGGTCGACAGGGCCGAGCCCAGGGCCTGCCCGAACTCCTCGAGCGCCCGGTGGAGGGCCGGATAGCGGCTCTGCCGGCTCCGGTCCCCCCCCGCGCGGCGGAAGGCCGCCGCCCCGCGGGCCCGCCGCTCCCGCTCGATGCGCTGCTGGGCGAGGGTTCCGAGCAGCGCATCCATCTCCTCGCGGGTGAGGATCTCGCCGTGCAGCCCTTCGCTCACTGGACCACGAACTCCGAGAAGAGCACCGCCTCGATGCGCCCGCGATCGAGGAGGGCGTTCAGCCGATCGAGGAGATCCTCCTTCAGCACCGCCTTTCCCTCGAAGTCGGTGATGTCCTCGAGCCTGCGACTCGAGAGCAGCACGATCACCGCGTCACGGATCTGCGAGAGATGCGACTCGATCTCCGCGACCGTCTCCGGCGAGTCCGCCTGCAGGTCGATGGTGACCTTGAGGTAGCGCGGATAGGCCTCCCCCTGGACGTTGACCACGAAGGGCTCGAGGGAGTAGGTCCGGGCGGCGAGGTCGGCGGCCTGCGCCTCCTGAGCGGCCTCGCCGCCGGCCTCCTCCGTCGGCTGCGCGTCCTCGGCCGGCTCTGCGCTCGCCGGGCCGAGCAGGAAGTAGACCGCGCCGCCGCCCGCGGCCATCGACACCACGACCGCGAGGACGAGGACGAGCAGATTGCTCCGTCCCCCCTTCTCCTCGGCGCCTTCCTCGACCGCCTTCTCGTCGGCCATCGCTCCCTCCTCCGGCTAGGGGCGTGCGCGGGCGCCCGACGCCGCCCGGTCGCCGTCGATTCCGAACTCCTTGAGCCTCCGCCACAGGGTGGTGGTGGAGATCTCGAGGAGCTCTGCGGCCCGCTTGCGGTTCCACCCGACCTGGTCGAGGGTCCGCAGGATGTGCGCGCGCTCCAGGCTCTGGAGGCTCTGGATCGCCTGGGGAGACGCCTCCGCCGGACGGCTGCGAAGCCGCGCGGGGATGTCCTCGAGGGTGATTCGCGGCCCCCGGCAGAGAGCCACGCCGCGCTCGATGGTGTTCTCGAGCTCCCGCACGTTCCCCGGCCAGGAGTAGGACTGCAGGACCTCCATGGCCTCCGGTTCGATGCCGGCCAGGCTCTTGCCGACCTTGGCGGAGAAGCGGCGCAGAAAGTGGTCCACGAGCAGGGGGATGTCCTCCGTGCGCTCGCGGAGCGGGGGAACCTGGAGGGGAATGACGGCGAGGCGGTAGTAGAGGTCCTCGCGGAAGCGGCCGGCTTCGACCTCCTTTTCGAGCTCCTTGTTGGTCGCGGTGACGAGCCGTACGTCCACCACCCGGGTCGTCTCGCCGCCCACCGGCCGGATCTCCCCGGTCTGCAGGAAGCGGAGCAGCTTCGCCTGCATGGAAAGGGGCATCTCCGCCACCTCGTCCAGGAAGACGGTGCCCTGGTGGGCGTGCTCGAAGAGCCCCTTCTTGTGGGTGGAAGCACCGGTGAACGCGCCGCGGCGGTGACCGAAGAGCTCGCTTTCGAGGAGGGTCTCCGGGAAGGCCGCGGAGTTGACGGCGCAGAAGACGCGACCCGCCCTGCGACTCGCGGCGTGGATGGCACGACCGACGAGCTCCTTGCCGGTCCCGGTCTCGCCGGTGATCAGCACGGTGCTGTCGGTGTCCGCGACCTTGGCGACGAGCTCGAGGAGCTCCCGGATCGGCTTCGAGCGGCCCACGATGCCCTCGAAGGCCGATGCGCGCTCCGGTCCGCTCCGGAGATCGAGCTCCGAAGCGGGTGCCCTCGCCTCGACGGCCCCGCGGGCGACCTCCACCACGTCCGCCGACTGGAAGGGCTTGCGCAGGTAGTGGAAGGCGCCCCGCCGCATGGCCTCCACGGCTCCCTCGATGGTCCCGAAGGCCGTCATCATCACGACCTCCGTCTCCGGGGCGCTGCGCTTGACCTCGTCGAGGACGTCCATGCCCGAGATGCCGCGCAGCCGGCAGTCGGTGATCACGAGGTCGTAGGCGCCGTCCCGGACCCGATCCACGGCCTCCTCCCCGCTCTCGGCGCAGTCCACCTCGAATCCCTCGCGCTCGAGCGCGAGGGCCACCGTGGTCCGCACGTTCCGCTCGTCGTCCACCACCAGGATCCTGGCCACGTCGCTCCTTCCTCGCTCTTAGTGCTCGCGTTCCGCCGCGGGGAGGAGCACGCAGAGCCGCGCCCCGCCCAGCTCGGAGTCCCCGACGAGGACCCGCCCCCCGTGGAGCTCGGCGATATGCCGCGAGACGGGAAGCCCGAGGCCGGTCCCTCCGGCCTTCGTGGTCTCGAAGGGCTCGAAGATGCGCTCCCGCTGCGCCTCGGGAATGCCGGGGCCGTCGTCTTCGACCTCGAGGCGGGCGGCGCCCCCGTTCGGGGTCGTCCCGGCCCGGATCCGGACCTGCCCGCCCGGTCCGGCGGCCTCCGCCGCGTTCAGGAGCAGGTTCCAGATCAGCTGGCGGATCTTGTCCCGGTCCAGCCGAAGCCGGGGAAGGGGCCCTTCCACCCGGCATTCCAGCCGCAGGCCGGGCGGAAGCCGGGGATCCCGCCGCAGCAGCTCCGCCGTGGTCTCGACCCAGTCTCCGAGCTCTTCCGAAACGGACTCCAGCCGGAGGGGCCGCGCGAAGGAGAGGAAGTCGCCCACGATCCGGCTCACCCTCTGGGACTCGTCGAGGACGATGTCCATGAGGCGCGCGTCGTCGCCCGAGAGGCCACCCCGATCCCGGAGCAGGCTCACCGCGTTGGTCATGGCCGCAAGCGGATTGCGGATCTCGTGGGCCACGGTGGCCGCGAGGCGGCCGGCCGCGTTCATCTGCTCGCCGAGCCTCACCTGCTCGGCGAGGTCCCGTTCCCGGGTGACATCGCGGTACACATGGACGACGACGCCGGGGTGCCGGCTCCCG
>JALSIO010000310.1 GCA_026989995.1 Myxococcales bacterium | reverse complement strand
CACGCTGCATCGGGCGCGCGACGAGGACCCAGGGCGCCGGTGCGAGGGTGGCGGTGAAGGCGGTGGCCTCGACCAGGCTCTACCGGAGCGGGCTCTGCCAGGCCGGCGGGAGGCGCGTCAGGGTCGGCATGGTCTGGCCCTCCACGGCAAGGCCCAGCCGGCGCACGAGGGCGGAGATCCGGAGGGGGAGCGGATGGGCTCCCTTCCAGGCGCCAGGGAACGTGCCATGCCCGGAGCATCCCATGCACCGGGCGGTCCGGAAAAGCAGGCGGGTCCCGACACCACGAGGGGGCCGGGCGGCGCGGCGACCTCCCCCGCCCCCCGGCCGGAACCCCCGGCGAGGAGATGGACGGGGCCGGAAAGGCAGGGGGCCCCGCGGCAGCGCCCGGGGCCCCCGAAGCCCGGCGGAGCCGGATTCCGCGCCTCAGCTCATCGGATCGTCGTCGTCCTCGTCGTCGTCCATCCCGTCGCCGTCGTCGTCGTCGTCTTGGTCGTCGGGAATCCCATCGTTGTCGTCGTCGTCGTCCACCAGGTCCGGCCGGCCGTCGTGATCCGCGTCGTCGAGATCCACTTCGAGCGCCACGAAGCTTCCCAGGACCCCGTCGACCTCGACTTCCACGTGGGCGCCGCCGGCCGCGGCGAAACGCGCCGCCAGGTCCTCACAGCTCTCCGCGCCGTCGTACTCCTCGGTCCCGTCGAGGGCCACCTCGATCCCGAGGAGCGTCAGCGAACCGGTTCCGCCGGCCGCGGGGCAGGTGATGGCATCCAGGGTTCCCTCGATCTCGCTGTCGAGATCGTTGGCGGGGTCGGGATCGTCGCCGTCGATCTCGCCGTCGCCGTCCGAGTCCACATCCAGGGGATCGGTCCCGATGGTCTGCTCGGTCCCGTCGTCGAGTCCGTCGTCGTCGGAATCCGGATCCAGCGGGTCGGTGCCCGCGGCCAGCTCCTCTCCGTCGTCGAGTCCGTCGTCATCGGAGTCCGGGTCCCGGGCCGAGGTTCCGAGGATCCGCTTCTCCTCGCAGTTGCTCAGGCCGTCGAAGTCCCGGTCGCCGCGTCCGGTCTCGGCCAGGCGCTGGTTGGCCCGGTCGCAGTTGGGCGCGGCCGAAGCGCTTCCGGCGCCGAGGATCAGGGCCCAGCCCACCAGCAGGGCTGCCGCCCCCGCGCCGAGCGCGCCGTGCCGTCCGGGCAGGGTTTCCCACCCGGGGTCGCCGCAGTTCTCCTCCGAGGTCCGTAGGTTCGCGAAACCATCCATCGATCTGCCTCCCATTGCACTGCCCTCCGGCATGGACCCGCCCTGCCGTTTCCCGCCCGCCAGGCCGCCCGCGTGCCGGATGCCCGACAATCGGATCTCCAGCCGCGGAGCCCGAGCCTCACCGGATGGCGAAAGGACACTCCCCTTGGGGTACCGGGGACCCCTGCCAGTCCGGGCCCACCCATCCTACAGCAAGAAACGCCCGAGGAATACCGGGAAAACCCCGGTGCGCGCGGGGGCCGCCCCCGGAAGGCGCCGGTATGCTGGCGCATCCCACCGGCCGTCCCACCGAGGGGGCGCCCGGACCGGAGGGCGGGCCTCCGGTGGAGGCATCCTCCGGGCCGGCGGTCGCGTCTCGGGGGGTTCGGACTGCGGCAGCGCCCGTCCCGGTGCAGGGGTGGGTTCGGCCGGTCCGGGGCCGTCGGAGGGCATTCCGATGCGCGGCATCGCCGCCCTGCGCACCCTGGAACGCCGCAACCTGGCGCTGCTGGCGCTGTCGACAGTGCTGGTCGTGGCGGGGTACGTCTACCTCCGCTACGCGTACCGGGTCACGGACGACCTGCCGTTCGCGCAGGAAGTGGTGCTGGTGATCCTCGGCACGATCGTGACCATCCTGATCACGGCGGTGCTCCTGAACCGGCAGACCGAGGTCGAACTCGCCAAGGAGCAGAGCCTCGAGTTCGTGGAGCTCAAGGCCACGACCTACCTCGATCTCCTGGGCCACCTCGAGGAGGTGCTCGGGCGCGGGACCGTCCGGGATGACGACATCCTCAGGCTGCAATTCCTGACCCACCGTCTCGCTCTCTTCGCCTCCCCGGAGGCGCTGGTGCAGTATCACGCGCTGGTGGACCTCCTGAGCACGTCCCTCCGCGACGACCGGGTGCTCCAGCCCGCCGAGAGCGACGAGATCCAGCGTGAGCTGGCCAACCTTTCTGCGGCCATCCGGCGGGACCTGGTGGGCGAATACGACGAGCGAAGCGGCTGGACGGCCGACGAGATCCGACGGCAGATCGTGCGGAACACCGAAGAGGCCGTTCGGATCGGCGACGGGCGTGCCGCGCCCCCGACGTAGCCCTCCCGGGGACAGCCAGCCTCCGTGACCCAGCGGGCCGGGGGGCCTTGGACGTTGGGGTGAGGGTTCCCCGCAGGGCCGATCTGCACGGGTGGTGGTGCCCGGGGGGCTTGACCTGTATCCAGGTACGGGTTGTAGCCTCTGCTCCTCTACAGGGGGCGTCATGCACCTCAGCATCGGGGAGCTCGCCGCGCAGGCGGGCGTGAAGGTGGAGACGGTCCGCTTCTACGAACGGGAGGGGCTGCTGCCCGAGCCCCCCCGGGCGCCCTCCGGCCACCGGCGCTACCGCGAGCACGAGGTACGGAGGCTGCGTTTCATCCGCAAGGCCAGGGAGCTGGGCTTCACCCTCGCCGAGACGCGGGACCTGCTGGCGCTGCGGGCCACCCGCGGCACGGGCTGCGGGGACGTGAAGCGCCGCGCGGAGGAGAAGATCGCCGACATCGAGGGCCGGATCCGCTCCCTCGAGCGCATGAAGCGCGCCCTCCGACGGCTGCACGCCGCCTGCGAGGGCGGGGACGTACCCATCGCGGACTGCCCCATCCTCGAAGCCCTCGAGGGAGAGTTCCCCGAGTGACGATCGGGGTCCCGCGCTCCGGTCCGGCCACCGGCGCCCGGGCGGTGGTGCTTCTGGTCCTGCTCGGCAGCGCGCCGGCGGCGGCGCACGAGCCCGTCTTCGGGATCGGTCCGGAGACGATCTACCAGGGTGGCCTCGGCGTGGAGCTCGGCGTCGACTTCGCACGGGAGGGTGGGGGGCGAGATCGGGGTCTCCACACCGAGTTCCTCTTCGGCGTCACCGAGGACCTCTCCCTCACGTTGGAACTCCCGGTGCTGCTTCGCAGGGAGCGGGAGACGGGGCGTACCTCGGGCCTCGGCGACGTGCTCCTCCGGGGCAAGTTCCAGTTCTGGCGTCAGGACTGGCTCGGCGGCTCCCGCCGGGCGGCCGCGATCCTCGGCGTCAAGGTCCCCACCGGCGACCACCACCGGGATGTGCCGCTCGGGTCGGGTTCCTTCGATGCCGTGGCGGGTACGTCCGTGGCCCACGAGTCGCGGCGGTGGTACGGATTCGCCACCGCCCGCTACGTGTTCCGGTCCCGGCGGCATGGCCTCGACCGCGGCGATCGGGTGCGCGTGGAGGTGGCCGGGGGCGTCCGCCCCTGGCTCACCGGGTACCTGGATCCGGATCTCGTGGTGCTCCTCGAGGTGAACGCCGAGCGCGCCGGGCGGGACCGCCGTGGCGGACGGAAGCTTCCGGACACG
>JALSIO010000309.1 GCA_026989995.1 Myxococcales bacterium | reverse complement strand
GCGCACCGTGACCGGGATCGTCCGCCGGCGCGCGGAGCTCGAGCGGCCCGTGGAGGGCGTGGCGGACCTCGTGCACTACTTCCGCGTCGCGGAGAAGCCGCGTCCGGAATGGCGGGTGGGGACCGAGCACGAGAAGTTCGGCCTGCACCGGCAGGACCTGCGGCCGGTGGCCTACGAGGGCCCGGGCGGCATTCGGGAGCTTCTCGAGGCGATCGCCGAACGGGACGGCTGGCAGCGCTTCTACGAGGGAAGCCACCTCGTCGCCCTGGAAAAGGAGGGGTCCGGCTCCATCACGCTCGAGCCGGGCTGCCAGGTCGAGCTCTCGGGCGTGCCGCTTCGCTCCACCTTCGAGACCTGCGACGAGTTCCACCGGCACCTCGGGCTCGTCCGCGAGGTCTCGGAGCCCCGCGGACTGGTATGGCTGGGACTCGGCATGCAGCCCTTCTGCGGGGTGGAGGAGATGCCGCGGGTTCCCAAGCAGCGCTACGCGATCATGCGCGAATACCTCCCGCGCCGGGGGGAGCTGGCCCTCGAGATGATGCAGTGCACGGCCACCGTGCAGGCGAACTTCGACTACGCCGACGAGGCCGACATGGTCGCCAAGATGCGCACCGCACTCTCGGTGACCTCGATCGTCTCCGCGATCTTCGCCAACTCGAGCCTCTCGCGGGGCAAGCCGAACGGCTTCGTCTCCCGCCGCATGCACGTGTGGACGCGCACGGATCCCGACCGCACCGGCCTGCTTCCCTTCGCCTTCGACGAGGACTTCGGCTATGAGGCCTACGCGAGGTGGGCGCTCTCCGTGCCGATGTTCTTCATCTACCGGGACGGGGTGTATCGGCCGGCGGCCGGCATGACCTTCCGGGAGTTCGTGGAGCGGGGCTTCGAGGGGGAGCGGCCCACCCTCATGGACTTCGACCTCCACCTGACGACGCTCTTTCCGGAAGTGCGTCTCAAGGGCTTCATCGAGGTCCGCGGTGCCGACGCCGTGCCGCCGGGCCTGACCTGCGCCGTGCCGGCGCTGTGGAAGGGGCTGCTCTACGACCGGACGGCGGCCGAGGAGGCGCGGGAGCTGGTGCGGGGCTGGGATGCGCGCACCCGCGAGGAGGCACACCATGCCGTGGCCCGGGAGGGCCTTCGCGCCCGGGTCGGGGGGCGCCCCATGCTGGAACTGGCCCGGGATCTGGTGGGCATCGCAGACCGGGGGCTCGCGCGCATCTCCGAAGGGGGCGAGCGGGACGAGCGGCGCTTCCTCGACCCCGTCCGGGAGCAGCTCGAGCTCGGCAAGAGCCCCGGTGAGGTGGTGCTGGAGAGTTTCGAAGGTGCCTGGGGGCGTTCTCCACGCCGCTTGATCGAATACGCGCGCTACTGATAGAGTCCCGACACCCCGCATTCCGGTTCCCCGGAGGTCCCCATGGCCGGCCCCGCCCTCAAGATCACCTTCACCCTCGACGAGGACGATCTCGCCTACTACCGGCGGCTCTTCCGGCAGGCCCGCCGGGGGGCCGAAGAGCTCGGGGCGGACCGGATCTCCCGGGGCGCGCGGAAGCTGGTCGAGAGCGTCCGCAAGGCCAAGAAGACGCCCTCCTTCGTGAAGGAGGCCGCGGACGAGCTCGAGTCCCTGATCGAGATGGTGCAGGACGAGGAGTGGGCCCTGCCGCGCTCCGTGGCCTCCCAGGTGCTCGCCGCCCTGGCCTACTTCGCCAATCCGAAGGACCTGGTGCCCGACCACCTTCCGGGGCTCGGATTCCTCGACGATGCGATCATGATCCGCATCATGAGCGAACAGTTCAAGCACGAGCTCTGGGCGTACAAGCGCTTCTGCGCCTTTCGCCGTGGGATGGAGCAGCGGCCGTGGACGCCGGTCGCGAAGGAGCGGCGCGCCCGGCGCCTGGCCGAGAAGCGCCGGGAGCTCCGGGCGAAGATCGCCGAGCGCAAGGCCCGGAAGACCACGCGCTCGCGCCTGCGCCTGGTCTGGTAGACCCGGCCGCGAGCCTGCCGGTGGCTCGGAGCGACCGCCCGCGCATCCTGGTCGTGGACGACGAGGAGGCCATCCTCGAGACCATGACCTTCACCTTCGAGAACGAGTACGAGGTACTGACGGCCTCGGACGCGGCGCGGGCCATGGATCTGCTCGACGTGCAGGCGCCGGTGGCGGTGGTGCTCACCGACCAGCGGATGCCGGGAACCACCGGCGTGGAGTTCCTGGCCGAGGTCTACCGGCGGCACCCCGCGACGGTGCGCATCATCCTCACCGGCTTCGCGGACATGGAAGCCATCATCGAGGCGATCAACAGCGGCCACGTCTACGCCTACATCACCAAGCCGTGGGAGCAGGAGGAGATCCGGCAGGTCGTGAAGCGCGCGGTGGACCACCACCTGCTGCAGCTCGAGAACCAGCGCCTGCTCCAGGACCTCTCCCACACCAAGACCCTGCTCGAGGCCGTGATGGACCAGCTCGACACGGGGGCTTTGGGCGTGGACGGGGAGGGCGTGATCCGGGCCGCGAACCAGCCGGCCCGCCGCTTCCTCTCGCTGCCGGACGATCCGCGGGGCCGGTCGCTCCGGGATCTCCTGGCGGAACCCGGCCTCGAGCCCCTGGCGCGGGCGACGGAGCTGCTCGAGGAGGGAGAGCGCCGCTTCGCCGAGGTCGATCTCGAACGCGGGCGCCACCCGGTGCGCCTGCGGGTCATGAGCCACCCGCTCGTCGGCCCCGACGGCGGGGATCTCGGCCGCGTGCTGCTCCTCCGGGAGATCTCCCACGAGCCGCTTCGCCGGCGGCTCGATGGCCTGGTCGCCGAGCTCGCGGAGGCCGAGCGGCCCTTCCGGGAGCGGGCGGAGCGGGCGCAGGCGGAGCTTCGGGCCCTGCTCGACGACGCCCGGGCCACGGGGATCGCCTCGGCGGGCATCGAGCAGGTCCGCGAGCTCGCTTCGCGCTGCCAGACCGCCCTGCAGAGCTGGCTCGACGTCGACGATGCGCTCGTGGCCGAGGAGTTCCCCGACGCACAGCTCCTCCGCGAGCGGATGCGCCTCGGCCTCGATCGATGGCCGAGCCCTGAAAAGCTCCCGGAGCCCGTGCGCGAGCTCGCGGACCGGGTGGAGGTGTATTACGAGACCGGAGAGAACCCCCGCATCCACGTCCTCTGAGGAGCGCGGGCCGGGCGACGGCGACCCGGGGGCGCTGCCCCGCCTCGAGCACCGGATCGAGCGGCTGGGCCTCACCCTCCGGTTCACCTACGCCTTCCACGCGCGCGAGGTTCGCTTCGAGCGGGACGCAGGCTCGGGCTTCGAGCGGGTCTTCCCGGAGACCTTCTCCTTTCACGTCGAGCGCCACGATCCCACCGAGCTCTACCTCCAGGTCGACGATCTCTGGAACCATCCCGAGCGCCTCCACCCGCGTGCCACCCGGCGCGATGCGCAGCAGACCGTGATCCGGCTGCTCGGTGCGCTCCCGCGCCACCTCGAGCAGCTACAGGAGCTGCTCGCCACGAAGCTGGCGCCGGAGCGCATGGCGTGGGTTCACCACGACGTGGTCCTCCTCGCGCACGTCGTCGCGCGCTTCATCCGGGACCGGGGCCTCGAG
>JALSIO010000308.1 GCA_026989995.1 Myxococcales bacterium | reverse complement strand
CGGGCCGTTGCCGGACCCCGCCTGGGTCCGATCCGCGGCCGGGTCCCGGCTCCGCCGCGGGGTCCGGCCGCTTCATCCCCCGCCTTCGGGGTCGCGACGCCGGCGGTAGAAGGCCTGCCAGGTGGGAAGCGACCCGGGGAGCGTTCCCCGTCCGGTGTAGCTCTCCGGCCAGTTCGCCGGCGGCAGCCGCATCGGGTTCTCGCCCACCTCGGCGCCGTAGACGAGCCGGTGCCGCCGGCGCACGAAGTACCACCTCCCCTGACGGCGCTCGTAGCGGTCGTGGTACTGGATGGCCTGGATCACGAAGCGCGGCCCGTCCTGGATCTCGGCCCGGGTGTAGACGATGCCGTGGGCGTGGTCGTCGTCGTCGAAGTCGACGACGTGGTTGCACACGTAGAGCACCGAGACGCCGATGGCGCGGAGCTGCCGCTCGAAGTCGGCTCGAAGTGCCTCCCGGCCCCGGCCGCTTCGGCCCACCTGCACGTCCTCGACGAAGAGGCCCACGAGGCCCTCGAGATCCCGCGCATCGAGCGCCACGGCATAGCGGTGGGCGAGGTCGCGGATGGCGTCGCGGGCGAGCAGCCGCTCGAGGTCGTTCACGCCCTCCCTCCCGCGGCCGATCCGAGGTATTCCTCCAGGCGATCGGCGATCGACTCGAGCTCGCGACGGGCGGCCCCGAGGTCCGGGGCCGTCGTGGGCACCAGCATGCGGTCCACGCCGACCCCAGCCAGCGCTTCGGCGGCAGCGGGATCCGCGGCACCCACGGTGGTGATCTCGAAACGGTGTCCGCTGCGGCCCGCCCGCCGGGCCTCCTCCTCCATGATCGCCCGAAGCGCGGGGATGCGGTCGGGGGGGACGAGGGGATAGAGGCCGTCTCCGTGGCGCCCGGCCCGGCGGGCGGCGGCCTCGCTGTGGCCGCCGACGATCACCGGGATTCCCTCCGGCCGGAGGGGGCGCGGCTCGCAGCGCACCTCCCGGAAGCGGACGAAGGTCCCCTCGAAGCTCGCGACGGGCTCGCGCCAGAGGCAGCGCATGGCCCGGAGGGCCTCGTCCGCCCGCCGGGCCCGGTCGTCGAAGGAGACGCCCACCGCCTCGGCCTCCTCGCGCATCCATCCGAGGCCCACGCCGAGCAGCAGGCGCCCCCCGGCGAGGCGGTCGAGGGTGGCGAGCTCCTTGGCGAGCACCACCGGATTCCGGAGCGGCAGCTCGAGGACGCCGGTTGCCAGGCGCAGCCGGTCGGTGACGGCCGAGGCCGCGGCCAGCCAGATCAGCGGATCCGGCTGCGGAGTGCGCGCCTCGTAGGGCATGCGCCCGCCGGGATCGTAGGGATAGGTGGAGCGGTACTCCACGGGAAGGACCACGTGCTCCACCGCGAAGACCGATTCGAAGCCGAGCTCCTCGGCCAGCCGCGCGAAGCCCAGGGCGAAGTCGCGCTCCTCGACAGGTCCGACGGCGTAGGGCGGGATGAGGCCGATCTTCACGCCGCGGGCTCCCTGCCGGAGAGGTCCCGCACCGGCCGGCCGAACTCCTCGAGCAGGGGCGTCGCGTAGGCGATCCGCCCGGTGGGGCTCCCCGGGAGGCACAGCGCGAGGGCCGCCTCGGCCATCACTTCGAGGGATTCGGCCTGCTCGCGGAAGGCATCCGGCACCACCCCGAGGGCCTCCACCCCGGGTGTGATCACCGCGCCCACCGGGGAGAGGGAGTTCACGACCACGCCGTGCTCGTGGTATTCGGCGGCGAGCCCGGTGCTGATGCGATCGAGCGCCGCCTTGGTCGCGCCGTAGAGGAGGTCGCCGCCGAAACGGTGGAAGTCGCTGTAGGGCGGCCCCTCCGGATGGCGCGCCGTGGCCGAGGAGAGGTTGAGGATCCAGCCCCGGCCGCGGGAGCGCATGCCGCCGATCACGCGCCCTGCGAGGTCGAGGGGAGCGAGGACATTGACCTCGAAGGCCACCCGGAAGCGGCGCTCCGTCCACTTCTCGAAGGGCCCGTAGAAGGCCGCGGCGGCGTTGTTGACCAGGACGTCCACCGGCCCGAGGGCGGCCTCGGCCTCCTCGACGAGCCGCGCCCGGTCCTCCGGGCGCGCGAGGTCGGCCTGGATGGCGACGGCCCGGCCACCCCCCGCCCGGATCCGCTCCACCGTCTCCTCGAGGCACCCCGGAAGCCGCGGATGCGGGTCGAGGCTCCGGGCCGCGACCGCCACCGCGGCCCCCTCGGCGGCGAAGCGGCGTGCGATGGCCTCGCCGATCCCCCGGCTTGCGCCCGTCACCAGCGCGATCCGACCCTCGAGCTCTCCCATGCGTCCCTAGCGCTCCCAGCCGAAGCGGTCGTAGAGGGGGGCCAGCCGCCTCCGGATCTCCTCGCGGTCGAGATCGAACTCCTCGAGCTGGTAGCGGTGCCGGCTCTCGAAGCCTCGCTCCCGGCGGCCGGCCTCCTCGAGGCGCGCCCGGAACTCGGGCGTGAAGTCGTAGCCGAGCTCCGGCCAGACCTTCTCGAAGACCGCCACCGGGTTCGCCACCAGCTCCCGGTAGTCGACCACGGCGGCCCGGCCGGGGGGCAGCGAGTCGGCGATCTCGAGGGTCTCGGTGTAGGTGTGGAAGGAGAGCTCGGCGAGCTCGCGAAGCTCGCGGCGGATGGTGGCGCGGTCGCAGTCGGTCATGCGCCAGTTGCGCGCCATCAGCTTGAGGAGGCTCGGAATCGCCTCCTCCGGGTGGCGCTCCATGACGATGAAGCGGGCATCCGGGAAGATCTCGAGCAGGGTGCGCATCTTCCCGGAGAAGGTCGGGTTCTTGGAGAGATGGTGCTTCTCGGGGCCGCGCAGGTAGAGCTGGCGGCGGACGAGCTCCCGGTAGGCGCCGAGGACACGGTGGCGGTACCCGGCCGGCAGCTCGTCGAAGCGGGCGAGGCGGGTCAGGTCGCTCTGGTAGGGGAAGAGCATGGCGAGCGACGGAGAGGTGCAGCCGAGCAGCAGGAGGAACTCGTCCTCCTCGGGGCGGGTGAGGCCTACGGGGTGCAGATCCCGGCTCCGCGCAAAGACCCGGTCCTCGAACGTCCGGATGCGGCGCGCGAGGGGCGCTCCCAGCCAGCGATCGAGGCGCGCGACGGCGCCGAGGAACTTGCGCTGTACGATCGAGGGCAGGAAGAGCTCGAAGGTCGCGAACCAGCTCATGTGCTCGCGGTCGAGGGTGGCAAGCGAGTGCATGAGGGTGGTTCCGCTGCGCGCGTGGCCCACGATGAAGAGCGGCCGGCGGATGCGCAGCCGGCGAAAACCCGGGTAGAGCAGGTGGTCCAGCCAGAGGCAGACCGTGTTGATCGCGAAGAGGAGCGGAATGGTGACCCGGGCCACCCGGAGAATCCGCCGCCTCCGCGGCGAGGGATGGTCGGCGAAGGCCCGCCGGAAGAGGTGGCGGTAGGTCGCCCGATCGAAGGGAAGGGCGCCCCTCACCGCGCACCGCTCCGAAGGTCCGCGAGGGGTAGGCGGGTCGGCTGCGGAATCGGGGTCGTGTCGGCGAGCAGGTAGCGCAGGCAGAGAAGACCTTCGCGATGCCCCGCGGTGTCGAGCCAGGTGGCGTCGGGAAGGTTCGGATCGC
>JALSIO010000307.1 GCA_026989995.1 Myxococcales bacterium | reverse complement strand
CGAGAGCCCGACCTTCTCGCCGATGGCCGAGAGCGCCTGCTTGCAGTTCTCCTGCAGCAGGTCGAGGATGGCGATGTCCAGGGAGTCGAACTCGAGCGCCACGCCCTGCACGACACCCGCGGGGGCAGACGGACCCGACCGGTGGAGCTTCATACGCGCCTCGGCGCCCCGTCCGGCTCCGGGGAGCGGCTGCCGGCGAGGCAAACAAACTTAGGCAGGAACAGCCTGGAGCCGAAGGATTACAGCAGACCGGCCCACTCGGCAAGGACAATCTACGGCGAAGCGGGCCCCGGGCCGAGCGGCTCCCGATCCACCAGGGTGCGGAGCCGAGCCGGGTGGTTGGTGAACAGACCGGCGGCGCCGAGCTCGAGGAGGCGGCGCATCTCGGCCTCCTCGTCCACCGTGAACACGAGGCACGGGAGGCCGGCGCCGGCCGCCTCCCGGAGGAGCTCCCGGGTGGCGATCTCCCGGGCGGGATGGAGGGTCTCGGCCTGGAGGGCCCTCGCGCGCGCCACCCCCCGGTGCGGGAATCGCTCCGAGAGGAGCAGGCCGATCCGCCCGGCGGGCTCGAGGCGCCGGAGCTCGGCGAGATCCGGGTCGTAGAAGGAGGAGAAGAGGGTCTGCTCGAGCAGGCCCCGGCTCCGGACCAGGGCGAGCGCGCGCTCGGCCAGCCCCGCATGGGGGCCATCGGCCGCGCGCTTGAGCTCCAGGTTGAAGCCGATCCGCCGCCCGAGGAGATCGAGGACCTCGCCGAGCTCCGGCACCCGGGCCCCGACCGGAAGCGCGCGGATCTCCTCGAGCCTGAGCCGGGACACCGGAAGCGGGCCCGACGGGCCGGGAAGCTCGGGATCGTGGAGCAGGACCACCGCACCGTCCCGGGTCAGGTGCAGGTCGGTCTCGATCAGGTCCGCACCCTGCTCCACCGCGAGCTCGAAGGCCTCGAGGGTGTTCTCGGGACGGCAGGCGGAGGCGCCCCGGTGGGCGATCACCAGGGGCCGGCGACCGTTCATCCGGCCTCCCACTCCCGGGCCCGCTCCACCGCCCGCTTCCAGCCCGCGTAGAGCGCCTCCCGGCGCGCGGCGTCCATGCGCGGCTCGAAGATCCGCTCGCCCTCCCCGGTGAGACCCTCGAGGGCCGACGGGTCGCGGAAGAAGCCCACCGCCAGCCCCGCGAGCGCCGCCGCGCCGAGGGAGGTCACCTCGAGGACGGCGGGGCGGCGGACCGGGATCCCCAGGATGTCGGCCTGGAACTCCATCAGGAAGTCGTTCCGGCAGGCGCCCCCGTCCACCCGGAGCGACCCCGCGCGGATCCCGGAGTCCCCCTCCACGCACTCGAGGACGTCCCGGGTCTGGTAGGCGATGGCCTCGAGCGCGGCCCGCACCACCTGGGCCCGGCCCGTACCGCGGGTCAGCCCGACCAGGGCCCCGCGGGCCCGCTCGTCCCAGTAGGGCGCGCCGAGCCCCGCGAAGGCCGGCACCAGGTACACCCCACCGGTGTCGCCCACCGAGCGGGCGAGGGCCTCGGTCTCGTCGGCCCGGGAGACGACCCCGAGCCCGTCGCGGAGCCACTGCACCGCCGCGCCGGCGACGAAGATCGAGCCCTCGAGGGCGTAGGTGGTCCGCCCGCCGAGCCGCCAGGCGATGGTCGTGACGAGCCCGTTTTCCGACCGCGGCGCCTCCCCGCCGGTGTTCATGAGCAGGAAGCAGCCCGTCCCATAGGTGTTCTTGGCCCGCCCGGGCTCCAGGCAGGACTGCCCGAAGAGCGCCGCCTGCTGGTCGCCGGCGATCCCGGCGATGGGCAGCTCCGCGCCGAGGAGCTCCGTGTCGGTGACGCCGAAAAGACCGCTCGAGTCCCGCACCTCGGGAAGCATGGCCCGGGGGATCCGGAGCTCGGAGAGCAGGAGCTCGTCCCATTCTCCGGTGTGGATGTTGTAGAGCATGGTCCGGGAGGCGTTGGAGGGCTCCGTGACGTGGACCCGCCCGCCGGTCAGCCGGTAGACGAGCCAGGTGTCCACCGTCCCGAAGCAGAGCTCGCCGCGCTCGGCCCGCTCCTGGGCGCCCGGGACCGCGTCGAGGATGAAGCGGATCTTGGTGGCGGAGAAGTAGGCGTCGATGACCAGGCCCGTGCGGGCCCGCACCTCGGCCTCGAGCCCCCGCCGGCGAAGCGCCTCGCAGAGGGGTGCCGTCTGCCTCGACTGCCAGACGATGGCCCGGTGGATCGGCTCGCCGGTGGTCCGGTCCCACACCAGGGCGGTCTCCCGCTGGTTGGTGATCCCGACTGCCGCCACCTCCGCCGGCGCCATGCCCGTCTTCTCGAGCACCCCCCGCGCCGCCCGGAGCTGGCTGTCCAGGATCTCGTGGGGGTCGTGCTCCACCCACCCGGGGCGGGGAAAGTGCTGGGGGAACTCGACCTGGTCGATGCCGAGGACCCGACCCGACCCGTCGAAGAGGATCGCTCGGGAGGAGGTGGTCCCCTGGTCGAGGGCGAGGACGGCCCGGCTCACGCGCCGCCCCCACCGGAGCCGCCCTCCTCCACGAGCGCGTCCACGAACTCGGCTGCGCGAAACTCGCGCAGGTCCTCCACCGCCTCACCCACCCCCACGAAGCGCACGGGGATGCCGAACTCGTCGGCGAGGCCGACGAGCACACCGCCTTTCGCGGTGCCGTCGAGCTTCGTGAGCACGAGGCCCGTCACCCCGGTCACCTCCGTGAAAAGCCGCGCCTGCGAGAGCGCGTTCTGGCCCGTGTTGGCGTCGAGCACGAGCAGGGTCTCGTGGGGCGCCCCCTCGACCTCGCGCCCCATCACGCGGGCGATCTTGCCGAGCTCCTCCATCAGGGGCTTTCGGGTCTGCAGGCGGCCGGCGGTGTCGACGATGGCCACGTCCGCCCCCCGCGCCCGCGCGGCCTTGAGCGTGTCGTAGGCCACCGCCGCCGGATCGCCGCCGGGAGCCCCGGCGACGAGCTCACAGCCGGCGCGCTCGGCCCAGGCCCGAAGCTGCTCGGTGGCCGCGGCCCGGAAGGTGTCGCCGGCGCCCACGATCACCCGGTGGTCCTCGGCGGTGAACCGCGCGGCCAGCTTGCCGATGGTCGTCGTCTTGCCCGAGCCGTTCACTCCGACCACCAGGATCACGTGCGGCGGTCCCGCCAGCGGAGGCGCCGGCGCCTCGACCCGCACGAGCTTCTCGAGCAGCGCCTCGCGGAGCACTGCGCGCAGCGCTGCGGCGTCCCCGCCTGCAGCCTGCTTGCGGACCCGCTCCACCAGGCTCTCCGCCGTCTCCACGCCGAGATCCGCGGAGAAGAGCAGGGCCTCGAGGTCCTCGAGGACCTCCGCATCGAGGCGCCGGCCGGCCACCACCGACTCGAGCCGTCCGAACAGCGCCGAGCGCGTTCGCGCGAGGCGCTCCCGGAGGGGGACGCGAGGCGCCTCGGGGGCCGGGGCCACCGGAGCGGACGGCTCCTCCACGGGCGCCGCTCCCGGGCGCGGTGGCGCGCTCGGAGGCGGCGGGGCGGGCTCGGGAATCGCCGGCGCACCCGGCTCCGGCGCCGGCGGTGCCTCCACCGGCGCGGGCCCGGCGACGGCCGCCTCGCCCGCGGCCGGGG
>JALSIO010000306.1 GCA_026989995.1 Myxococcales bacterium | reverse complement strand
GCTCGACTCCCGGGACGCGGCCGAGCTCCCGGCCGTCCGGGCCCGCGGGATCGAGGCGGTCGCGGTCGATACCATCATGCGGAACCCCGAACGCGCCGCGGAGCTGGCCCGTGCGGTCCTCCGCCTGGCGGGAGTCCGCACATGACCGTCGCCGCCGTGCCGGTGAAGGGACTCGAGGATGCCAAGTCCCGCCTGCTCCCCTCCCTCTCGCCCGAAGCGCGGGCGGAGCTCTGCCTCGCCATGCTGCGGGACGTCCTCGAGGCGCTCGCGGCGGTGCCCGAGATCCGGCGTCGGGTGGTCGTCACGCCGGATCCGGCGGTGGCGGAGCGGGCCCGGGAGCTCGGTGCGGAGGTCCTGCTCGAGCACGGCCGGGGCCTCAACGAGGCCGTCGACGAGGCCGGCGCCACCCTCGTACCCGAGGGCGAGCCCTTTCTCGTGGTCCTCGGCGACGTCGCCGGGGCGCGCCCCCACGAGATCCGCGCCATGCTCGAGGTCGGCCACGAGATCGGGGCGCCCGGGGCCGTTCTCGCTCCCTCCTCCGACGGCGGCACCTGCGCGCTGTTGCGCCAGCCGGCGGCCGCCTTCCCGGGCGCCTTCGGACCGGGCTCGGCCGCGCGGCATCGGGCCATGGCGGCCCGCCTGGGAATCCCGCTCCGGGTGGTGCACCTGCCCTCCCTCGCGCTCGACCTCGACGACGCCGAGGACCTCGAGCGCTTCCTGGCCTCCGAGACCGGGGGTGCCCATACGCGGGCGCTGCTGGAACGCCTCGGGCACCGCCCCGGCGCGCGCGCGACCGGCCCTTGACCGCGAGCGCGTCGGAGCTGCGGCTCCGCGCCATCCCGGGTCTCCCCGAGATCCGACCCGGGGACGACCTGGCCCGGGCCGTGGGCGCCGCGGCCGACCGGGCCGGAATCGCGCTCCGCGAAGGCGTCCTCGTGGTGTGCCAGAAGGTGGTCTCGAAGGCCGAGGGGCGCCTCGTCCGGCTCGGGGAGGTGGCGCCGTCCGGGCGCGCCCGCGTGCTCGCGCGGCAGCTCGGGAAGGATCCGCGGCAGGTGGAGCTCGTGCTCCGGGAGAGCCGGCGCATCGTGCGGTGCGGCCACGGCGTGCTGATCACGGAGACCCGCCACGGCTTCGTGTGCGCCAACGCCGGGGTGGACCTCTCCAACGCCCCGACCGAGGACACGGCGGTCCTCCTGCCGGTGGATCCCGACGCCTCCGCCCGACGCCTGCGGGACGGGCTGCTCGCGGCGGGGCACGGACCGCTCGGCGTGGTCGTCTCCGACACCTTCGGGCGGGCCTGGCGCGAAGGCCTGCTCGATCTCGCGATCGGCTGTGCGGGCCTCGACCCCCTGCGGGACCTGCGCGGCCGCCTCGACCGCCGCGGCCGTCCGCTCGAGGTGACCCGCCCGGCCACGGCGGACCAAGCGGCCGCCGCGGCGGGGATCCTGATGGACAAGGCCCGCGGGACGCCGGCAGTCTTCGTCGAGGGCCTCCGGCCGGAAGGCGACGGAAGCGCCCGCGAGCTCCTGCGGGATCCCGCCCTCGACCTCTTCCGCTAGCGGGTCGCCGCCTAGACCCGGGCGTCGAGGCGCGATCCGGCGAGGCTCGGGTCCACGGGGCGCACGGAGGCTTCGTCCGTCGCCCGACCGAGGGTGACCCGTGCCAGCCTGTCGACCTCGGCGAGGCCCGACGCTGGGGTCGCCGGCTCCACCCCACCCGACTCCGCCCCGCGATCGGGGAAGGGGCCCTGCGGGTGCGTCGCTTCGAGGCGGGCTCCTCCGGGCCGGCCGGCGAGCTCCTCGGCCGTCGTGTCCCGGCGCCCGTCCGCGGCCGCCGGCCCGGGCAGCTCGGTGACCGGAACCGGGGGCGGCGGGAGCGAGGGGCCGGGATCGGGGTATTCGACCGGCTCGAACCCGGCCCGCGGCCGCTCGAAGGGCCCCTCGCCGTTCCGGTCCCCCCGCCCGCCGGAGGCACTTCCCTCTCCGCGAAGGGTCTCCGGCCGACGGCCGTAGACGGGAGTCTCCACCGCCAGGCCCGGAGGAAGCTGTGCGGAGGGGGGGCGCGCGGCGACCTCGGCTCCCCGAACTGCAACGCGACCGACCTCGTCGACGGACATGGGCGTCTCCTCCCGGGGCCCCTCCCGCCACCCCGCGGGCCGCGTCGGGCGACGCCAGGCCGGCAACCGCCGCGGGCGGCCTCAGATGCGGATGTCGATGAGCCGGCCCCGCCCGGTGGGATCAGGGTTTCGCCGCATCGGACCCCGGGGCCCCGGCATGCCCGCGACCGCGGCATCCGCGCCCGGTTCCGCCTGCTGCCGGTCCCGGGTGCCCCGAGCCCCTTCGCCCCGCGACTCCTCGAAGCCGGCGGCTCCCGGTGGCTGGCCGCGGCCTTCCGCCCCGGCCTCTCCGGTCCCGAGCTCGAAGGGCCGGACCGGACGCGCCGCGTCCGCCTCGCGCGGCAGAATCCGCTCGACTCCGGGCGGGCCTGCTCCGACTCCTCCGACTGCCATCGCCGACCCTCCCCTTCCGGCGCCATCCGGTCCATCGGCGAAACGGGGCCTCGACCTGAGGCCGATTCCTCCCAGGGCTTCCCCCGGTCGACCCCGCCCGGGGCATACGCAACGGGCGCCTGCCACCGGCCTGCCGCCGGCATGCGAAGCGGTCGCGACCCCGCCGCGTGCCCGCGACGGGAGCCGACCGGCGCGGGAGCCGGAGGCCGCGGGCGCTCAAGGGGCCGCGGCCGGGACCCGATGGGGGGGCCGAGATCGCGAGCCCTGCCACGGAGGCCCGGACTTGTTCGACCAGGACGCGCTGATGGAGCTCACCGACGGCGACCACGAGCTCCTCCAGGACCTCGTCGAGACCTTCCTCGAGGGCGTGCCGGAGCACCTTCGGCAGATCGAGGAGGGACTGGCCGCAGGAGACCTCGAGGCCGTGCACCGCGCCGCCCACGCGCTCAAGGGCGCGGTGGCCAACTTCTCGGCACCGGGAGCCTTCGAAGCGGCCCGGGCCCTCGACGACGCGGCCCGCGCCGGACGCGCCGGGGAGCTCGCGCCGCGCTTCGAGGAGCTCGTCGCGCAGCTCGACAAGCTCGGCCCGGCCCTCCGGAGCTTCGCGGAATCGCGCTAGGCGCCGCCGCCCGCCGGGAGGTCGCCGCGCGACGGCCCGGTCCCGAGCCACGCGTCGATTCCCTCCCAGAGCGCCTCGATCCCGGTGCCCCGGGTCGCGGAGGTCCATACCGGCTCGGCGAGCTCCGGCCCGAGCACCTCGGCAAAGGCGCGCCGGCGGCGCGCCCGCTCGGCGGAGCGGACCTTGTCGGCCTTGGTCAGGACCACCATCGCCGGCAGTTCCCGTTCGCGCAGCCAGGCCAGGAGACCGAGCTCGTCGTCGCCGAGGTCCCGGCGGGCGTCCTGCAGCAACAGCGCCAGGCGCAGGGACTCCCGTCCGGCCAGGTAGCCCTCGACGAGATCGCGCCACCGGCGTCGCTCCTGCCGCGAGACGCGCGCATATCCGTAGCCGGGCAGGTCGGCCAGGAGGAGATCGCCCCCGGTGCGCCGCACGCGGTAGAGGTGGATCAGCCGGGTCTTCCCCGGCGTCGCGCTCGTGCGGGCGAGGGCCCGGCGACCCGCGAGGCGGTTGAGCAGGCTGGACTTGCCCACGTTGGAGCGCCCGAGGAGCGCCACCTCGGGGACCTCCGGCTCGGGGAGGCCCGCCGGCGAGGCTGCGGCGGCGACGTGCTCCGCCGAGAGCACCCTCACGACCGAAGCGCGGCGCCGAGCCGATCGAGCGCCTCGTCGAGCACGGAGTCGGGCTGCGCGTAGGAGAACCGCAGCCACCCCTCGGCCGCCCTTCCGAAGTCGATTCCGGGAGTGACCGCCACCCCCGCCTCCTCGAGGAGCCGGCTCGCGAGCGAGCGGGAGTCGGCCTCGAAGGGCCGCGCATCCGCGAGCACGTAGAAGGCGCCCTCGGGAACCGTCGGCACGCCGAAGCCGAGCTCCCGGAGCCCCTCGACGATCCGGTCGCGGCGGACCTCGAAGCGCTCCCGCGCCGTCCGAATCGTCGCCTCGCCGTGGCGAAGCGCCGCGATCCCGGCGTGCTGCACGAAGCGGTTCGCGCAGATGAAGAGGTTCTGCTGCATGGTCTGCAGCGGCCGAAGAGCCTCGTCGGGCACCACGGCGTAGCCGAGGCGAAAGCCGGTCATCGCGTAGCGCTTGGAGAAGCCGTCGACCACGAAGGCCCGCTCCGAGTACCTCAGTGCCGAGGGGGCCTCCGTGGGCCCGTACACCAGGCCGTCGTAGATGTGGTCGGCCACGAGCGGCGGTCCGAGGGCGGCGAGCGCCTCGAGCACGTCGGGCGGGATGACGGCACCGGTGGGGTTGGCCGGGGATGCCACCACGATCGCCCGCGTCCGGGGGCCCACCGCCCGCGCGACGCGCTCGGGGTCGGGGATCCACCCGTCGCCGGCCTCGGTCCGGACCAGGATGGGCTCGGCCCCGCAGAATCGGATGAAGTTCGGATAGCAGGGATAGTGGGGCGTTCCGAGGACGACCTCGTCCCCCGGGCCGGCGAGCAGGGCGAATACCAGGAGCATGGCCGGGGAGGTCCCGGCGGTCACGAGCACCTGTTCGGGACGAACCGTGACCCCGGCCCGTACCGAGACGTCCGCCGCGATGGCCTCGCGCAGCTCGGGCAGCCCGAGGCTCCCCGTATAGCGGGTCTCCCGGGCCTCGAGGGCGCGCCGGCATGCCTCGATGGCCTCGGCGGGCGGGGGAAAGTCGGGCTCGCCGATCTCGAGGTGGAGGATCCGGCGCCCCTGCCGCTCGAGCTCGAAGGCCCGCTCCATGAGCTCCATCGCCAGGAAGGGCTCGAGCAGGGCCACCCGTGGGTGGAAGCGGAGCACCGGAGGCGGCATCCGCCGGGGATAGCTTCGCGACTCCGGACCGTCAACGGCTCCGGACGCTCAAGCCATTGGAATTGCATAGCTTTCCCGGGATCTCCGGTTTGACGGGCGGACCCGCGGCTGATACCTTGCTGCGCGCGTGCCGCCCGCCGCCGCTGCCGGGCGCCGGCGGGCGACGCCTGTCCCCGGACCGGGGACAGGGGAAGGCGGGAGCCCGGGCCCGGGGCTTTCGGTGCCGCCGGACCGGCGGCCAGCGGGGTGGATCCTTGAGCAAGGGATGGCAGATCGCGGCGGCCGCGCTCCTCGTGGGCGGCCTGCTCGGCTGGTACGGCGCCACGACCCTCGAGGAGGGGGCGTTCCGGTACTACCAGACGCTGGAGGAGTTCCGGGCCGAGGGAACCCCGGGCGAACGGGCGCGGGTCCACGGCTACGTGGTGTCGGGTTCGATCGCGCGCGACCTCGAGGCGCGTGCCGTGCATTTTCGCATCCAGGCCGAGCCCCCCCATGCCGGCGGGCGCCCCGACGACACGCTGGCGGTGCGCTACGCCTCCCTGGAGGTCCCGGACCTGTTCAAGGATGGGGCCGAGGTCGTGGTGGAGGGCGAGCTCGACCCCTCCGCGGATGCCGGACCGGTCTTCGTGGCGACCAACGTCCTCGCGAAGTGCCCCTCCAAGTTCCAGCCCGACCTCGACCCGGAGACCGCATCGCGGATGCCCTAGGCGCCCACCGGGCCCATCCGGTGCGCAGACCGCACGGTGGCCCGGGGCCTCCGGCGCGGAGGGGGCGCCCGGCGGGCCGGCGGGTGCCCGCCCCCAGGAGGAAGTCGTGTCGGATCTCGGCTACTACGCGCTTCGGCTGGCACTCGTCGTGGCGATCCTCGGCATCGGGGCGGGCCTGGCCGGCGCCCTCCGGGGCCGGGCCGAATGGACGGAGGTGGCGCGGCGTTCGCTGCTGACGCTCCTGGCCCTCACGGGCGTCGCCATGGCGGCGCTCTTCCACGCCTTCGCGACCTTCGACTTCCAGCTCGAATACGTCGCCTCGCACTCGGCCCGCGACATGCCCCTCTTCTACCGGCTGGCGGCGCTGTGGGGCGGCCAGGCGGGTTCGCTGCTCCTGTGGGTGTTCGTGCTCTGCGCCTACGGGGCGGCGGCGGTGGTGATCCACCGCCGCACGGCGGGGCGCCTGCTGCCGTGGGTGACCGTCACGCTGATCGCCAATGCCCTCTTCTTCCTGGTCCTCCTGAACTTCGTCACCAACCCCTTCGAGAAGCTCCCGCCGGACCGGGTGCTCTCCGACGGCGCGGGCCTGAATCCCCTGCTCCAGCACCCCGCCATGATGATCCACCCGGTGATGCTCTACCTGGGCTTCGTGGGCTTCGCCGTGCCCTTCGCCTTCGCGCTCGCCGCCATGATCACGGGAGAACTCGGCACGGCGTGGCTGCGCGCCACGCGCCGCTGGACCCTCTTCCCGTGGCTCTTCCTCTCCGTGGGAATCCTGCTCGGCGGCCGCTGGGCCTACGAGGTGCTCGGCTGGGGCGGCTACTGGGCCTGGGATCCGGTGGAGAACGCCTCGTTCATGCCCTGGCTGGCCGGGACCGCCTACCTGCATTCGGTGATGATCCAGGAGAAGCGCGACATGCTGAAGACCTGGAATCTCGCCCTGATCGGCCTGACCTACACGCTCTGCCTCTTCGGGACCTTCCTCACCCGCAGCGGGGTCGTCTCCTCCGTGCATTCGTTCACGGCCGCCGGCTGGTTCGGCTTCATCTTCCTCGGCTATGTGCTGGTGGCAGCGGCGGTGTTCTTCGGGGTGCTCCTGTACCGGAGGCCGATGCTGCGCAGCGAGCACCGGATCGAGTCGGTGGCCTCCCGGGAATCCATGTTCATCCTGAACAACTGGGTCTTCCTGGCCATCCTGGTGGTGGTCTTCTGGGGAACCCTCTTCCCCGTGTTCTCCGAGTGGTTCACGGATCGCCGGATCCAGGTGGGCCCGGCCTTCTTCAACCGCATGACCGCTCCCCTGGCCCTCCTGCTCCTGCTGCTCACCGGCGTGGGTCCCCTGATCGCGTGGCGGCGGGCCACGCCCGCCAACCTTCGCCGGCAGTTCCTCTGGCCCGCGGCCGCCCTGCTCGCGACGGGCCTGCTGTGCGTGCTCGTCTTCGGCTCCCGGATCGGTGTCTACCAGCTCGGGCTCTTCAGCCTCGGTGCCTTCGTGGCGGCGAGCGTGATCCAGGAGTTCGCGCGCGCCATTGCGGCGCGGATGCGCAACCACGGCGAGGGTCCCTTTGCGGCCCTGCTGACGCTCTTCCGCAAGAACCAACGCCGCTACGGCGGATACGTGGTGCACCTCGGCGTCGTCTTCATCCTGATCGGAGCCGCCGGGGCGGGCTTCAACGAGGAGCGCCTCGAGAATGTCGCCCCCGGCGGAAGCCTCGCGATCCGCGACTACGAGCTTCGCTACCTGACGGCCCGTCCGCTCCCCAACCGCCACTACGGCGGCGCCCAGGCCAGGCTGGCGCTCTTCGAGGACGGCCGCCCCGTCGCGACGCTGGCCCCCGAGAAGCGGATGTACTGGCTGCAGGAGCAGCCGGCGTCGATCCCCTCGATCCGCTCCACCCTGCGGGAGGATCTCTACGTCGTGCTGACCGCGGTCGAGCCGAACGGCTCGGCGACCTTGAAAGTCTACCGCAACCCGCTGGTGAACTGGATCTGGATCGGCGGCATCACCTTCGTCCTGGGGACGCTCGTCACCATGTGGCCGACGCCCGTGCGCGAGGGGACGCGGAGGCGCGAGGGACGGTGAGGATCGGTCGGCCGCTCCTGTCGCTCGCGGTCACCGCCCTCGTGGCCGCAGCGCCGGGTGCGCCTGCGGCCGAGGACCGGACGCCCGAGGCCCACGATGCGGTCCCGGGGGTCCCCGCGATCCCCCGCGGCGACGCCACGATCCGCGGCCGGGTGGTCCACCCGGAGGGCGGGCAGCGGGCCCGGGACCTCGAAGTCGTGCTCTACGCCCTGGGGCCCGAGGGCCCCGGTCTCGAGCGCACCCGCACCGGGCCCGACGGGAGCTTCGCATTCTCCGGCATCTCCGGGGACCCCCGCATCGCCTACCTGCTCGGCGCCCGCTACCGCGGCATGCCCTTCCCGGGTGCCCGGCTCTCCTTCCGCTCGGGGGAGCGCGAGCGGGTGGTCGAGATCCCCATTGCGGAGCCGATCCCGGACGTCTCGCGGCTTTCGGTGGACGAATCCCGCATGCGGATCGAGTGGGTGGCGGGCCGCTTGCTGGTCACCGAGCACCACCGGATCCGGAACCCGAACCCCGCGCCGGTCTACGTGCCGGCCGACTTGCGGGCCGATCACCCGGCCGCCTTCCTGGCGGAGCTGCTTCCGGGTGCGCGCGACTTCTCGATGCCGATGGGCGTGGTGCCCGAGGGCATCGCGCGGGAGGGGCGGAAGCTGCGCTTCTACGGCCCCGTCTATCCCGGTGTCCACGACCTCAGCTTCAGCTACGCGATTCCGCCGGCGCCGGGCGGTCTCTCGCTCGAGAAGTCCTTTGCCGTGCCCACGCCGCGCTTCTCGCTGTGGATCCCGGAGGGTGGTCCGGAGGTGGAGTCGGCGGCGCTCAGCGGTCCCGAGGAGGAGACCCTCGAAGAGCAGCGGTACCGGGTCTTTCGCGCCGAGGGGCTCGGAGCCGGGGCCGAGCTCGCCTTTCGGGTCCGGCTCCCGGACATCGCCCACGATCCGGACCTGCTCGCCCTCCGCGAGCAACGCCTCTTCCTCGAGTACGACGGCGCGGCGCTGCTCGTCCGCGAGCTCTACTCCCTCGAGGTCGCGGGTCGGGGCCATCTGGCGGGCACCGCGGAGGCGCCGCTTCTCCGGATCGAGCTGCCCGAGGACGCCCGCGACCTCCGACTCGGAGAGGGGGCCGCGGCCGTCGGGCTCTCGGCCGCCGGGGATGGCGGCCTCGCGGTCGCCGGCCCGCTGCCACCGGGGCCCTCGACCATCGAGATCGGCTACCGGATTCCGGCGGCGGGCGGACCCATCTCGCTGTCTCGACCGGTTCCCGCGCCCCTGCCGCTGTTCACGGCGTTCATCGCGGACACCGGGCTCGCGGTCGAGACCGACCGCCTGCATCGCAGACGGCCGGTGCGCACCCCCGACCGCACCTACATGCATCTCGAAGCCTTCGAGCTCGAGCCCGGCGAGCGGGTGAACCTCGTCCTGCGACCGCTCCCGGCCCGCCGTGGCCTCTCGGGGCCGCGAGGCCTCGCCGCGGCCCTGGTGCTCGCACTCCCCGTGGCCTTCTTCCTGGCCGGACCCCTGCTCGGCAGCCGGGCGCAGACGATCGCCGCCGAGCCGGCGGAGCCCGCCGCGCGGAGGGAGCGGGAGGCCCTGCTCGCGTCGATCCGCGACCTCGACGAGGACCACGAGACCGGCAAGATCTCGGACGACGACTGGCGCAGCATGCGGGCGGAGCTCCGCGCGCGGGCGGCCCGTCTGCTCGAGGAGGAGCGGCTCGCGCAGGAGCCCGTGCCCGCCCCGGAGCCGGCCGCGCTCCCCTGCCCGCGCTGCGCACACGAGCCCGGTCCGGAGGATCGCTTCTGCTCCCGGTGCGGAGCCGCGCTCGCGCACCCGGGCAGCCGAGCCGCCACGGCGTGAGCCCCACCGCCCGGCCGTCGGCGCTCCGGGCCGTCCGGGTGGAGAAGCGCTTCGGCCACGTTCCCGCGCTTCGCGGGGTGGATCTCGAGCTCCGACCGGGCGCGCTCGTCGCCATCCTGGGGCCGAACGGGGCCGGAAAGACGACCGTCCTGCGGGTTCTCGCGGGCCTCGTCCGCCCGAGCGCCGGCCGCGTGGAGTTCCCGGGCGCCCCCCGCGACCGGCGCCTCGCCCGGGCCCACGTCGGTTACGTCGGGCACGCGACCTTCCTGTACCCCGCCCTCACTGCGCGCGAGAACCTGGTCTTCGCGGCCCGGCTGCACGGCGTCGCCGATCCAGCCCGGCGGGCCGGGGAGCTCCTCGTCGAGGAGGGCCTCGAGGCTGTCGCAGACCGCCCCGCCGGGACATTCTCCCGCGGCATGGCCCAGCGGCTCGCCCTCGCCCGCGGGCGGGTCCACGACCCGGCCTTCCTCCTCCTCGACGAGCCCTGGTCCGGCCTCGATCCGCGGTGGGCGGCGCGACTCGGCGAGCGGCTCGCCGAGCTCCGGCAGGCGGGACGCGGGCTCGCCGTGGTCACCCACGACGTGGGGCGCGCGGCGGAGGTGGCCGACTCCTTCGTGCTCCTCTCGGGTGGCCGGGTCGCGGCGACCCTGCCCGGGCCGTCGGAGCCCGAGGCCCTCGAGGCGGTGCTCCGGGAGTCCGCGGCGGCGTGAACGTCTTTCGGGCGATCCTCTGGAAGGACCTGCTCACCGAATGGCGGCGCCGGGAGCGGGTGCTCTCGATGCTCGTGTTCACCCTGCTCCTGGTCGTGATCTTCCACTTCGCCCTGCCCGGTGGGGCCGGACCGGCCAACCGCGCCGCCGCCCCCGGGCTGCTCTGGGCCGCCACGCTCTTCGCGTCCATCCTCGGCCTCGGACGCTCACTCTCCCCGGAGCTCGAGAACGACGCGCTCTCCGGACTCGCGCTCGTGCCGGGGGACCGCGGCTACGTCCTGCTCGGCAAGGCGACGGCCACCTGGCTCATCCTGCTGGCGGTCGAGGGGGTGCTCGCCGGACTGTTCCTGGCGCTCTTCGAGATCTCCATCGGAGCGCGCGCGGGCGCCCTTCTGGCGGTGCTCGGGCTGGGCACCGGGGGCATCGCCTCCATCGGCACCCTGCTCGCGTCGCTCTCGAGCCGCAGCCGCTTCGGCGAGGTCCTCCTCCCGCTGCTGCTCTTCCCGCTCCTGGTTCCGATCCTGATCGCCGCCGCGGACGCGACCGCGGCGATCCTCGCGGGCGACCCGCCCTCCTCCGGGAGCGTCCGGCTGCTGGTCGTGATCGACGTGGTCTATCTGGTAGTCTCCTTCGTGAGCTTCGAGTACGTCCTCGAGGAGTGACCGGGCGGCCGTCGCCCGCATCGGAGTCATGCAAGGGCCCCCTGCCGACCCCATCGCGCGCGCCGCACGCCGCGCCCTCCCGGCGACGGGGATCGTCCTCGCCGGGCTTACCGTGGTCTACGCCTGGGTGGTCTGGAACGCCCCGCCGGACCGGGTGCAGGGGGTGATCCAGAAGATCCTCTACGTCCACCCCCCGCTCGCCTTCGCCGCCTATCTCGGCTTCCTCATCACCGGCGTGGCCGGGGCGCTCTACCTGGTCCGCCGGGATGACGCCTACGACCGGCTCGCCTCGGCCGCGGCCGAGGTGGGGGTGCTCTTCGCGACTCTGATGCTGATCACCGGCCCGATCTGGGCCCGGGGCACCTGGGGTCGCTGGTGGTCCTGGGACCTCCGCCTCACCCTGACGCTGCTGCTCTGGTTCGTCTACGTGGCCTACCTCCTGCTCCGGACCTTTACCGAGGGAAGCGAGCGGATCGCGCGCTTCGCCGCCGTCTACGGGATTGCCGGTCTCGCGGTGATCCCGCTCAACTACTTCGCGGTGCAGCTCAGCCAGGGCTCCATCCACCCGGAGAACCTCGAGCGGGGAAGCCTCGGCCCGGGCATGGGACTGCCCTTCCTGCTCGGGGTACTCACCACGCTCACCGCGTTCCTCTTCCTGCTCGCCCTGCGCGTGGACGTGGGTGAGCTTCGGGCCCGCGCGCGCGCGCGTCTGGAGCGGGCCTGGGCCCGGGGAGAGGCGGCGTGAGCTACGTGGTGGCGGCCTATGGCATCACCGCCCTCGCGCTCGTGGTCTACGGCCTGCGTCTCGCCCGGGAACGCCGGACGTTGCGGCGGGAACTCGCAATCGAGATGGAATCAAATGGCGGTTGACAACCACCGGGGGCGGGCAGTATAAGCTCCTTAGCCTCCAACGCTTGGCCCGTACTGGGTTTTCTGCCATACCGGATCGCCCTCCTCCCCCTCGGGAAGGCGAGGTGCGCCGGGCCGGCTCTCCGGGTCCGCAAGGAGCTTCGTGGGGGCAGCGGACGACCCAGGTGCGGAACAGGGGGGGCCTCCCGGCCGGTTCTTCCGGCCGGGCGGGGCGCAGTCAGGCTTCGGCGACGCCGCCCCGGGCCCGCCCGGTGCCAGGCCGACGAGGCGGGAACGCGCGGGAGCACGACGCCGGAGGCGCGGCTCCAGGGGCTCTGGAGCTGCCGGCGAGGTGCCGGGCGTCGCAGCGTCCCGGCGACGAGCCGGCACCGGGGACGCGCGGGGAGGGCACCGCGGGGGTGTGCGACCGCGGAGCCCCTTGCGGGGGCGGGGCTGCGGCCGGGATGGCCTGGCTTCCCGATTCGGCGAGGGAGTTCGCCCTGCCTTCGGCACGGGGCTTGCTCCTCGGGTCGACGGGTCCGGCACCGTCCGCCCCGCGCGGGCCGTGAAGCGGCTCGGAGGTTGCAAAGCGAGGTCCCTGTGCGAGGACCCCTCACTCGGCGCCCCCCCGTGGCGGCGCACAGCCAGGGAGGCGATCCAACGGGATGGCCAGCATGAAGCGCGGCGTCGGCTACTGCGAGAACACGGACTGCGAGGACTACGCCAAGGGCGTCTTCCTCCTCAACCACGGCGACACCTTCTACTGCCCGCGCTGCCGACAGCTCGGCAAGGTGGAGAAGGAGCGCGGCTTCTACACCGGGAACTCGGACATCTTCAAGGAGGTCCGGGTCGAGTACAACTTCGACCCCATCAACGGCATCTACCGCGAGATCGCCATCGTCCGCGACGAAAGCCTCTGGGGCCGGAACAACGTCTACACGCTCCAGTCTCCGCTGATCAAGACGGAAAAGCGCGCCCTCAAGGTGGCCGAAGCGATCCTCGCCAACCTCAACCGATACCGCGGGCTGCTCAGCGGGGACGACATCCCGCGCACCACCGAGATCATCCTGTCCTTCGACGAGCCCTTCGAGGAGTTCGCCCGGAAGCTGCACCAGCTCAGCAAGGAGTGGGAGGCCAGCGGGCTGCGCGAAGCGCGGCGCTGACCCGGACGCCGAATCCGACCCGGCCCCGAGCCCGGCCCGTGCGCGAGCCGGGCTCTCGTCGTTCGGGCCCGGGCGCGGCTCAGCTCGGCCGCGGAAGTCCGGACTCCCCCCGCAGCCGCATCCGCAGATCGATGCCCAGGGTCTCGACGATGGCGCCAAGCCCCTGGTGCTCCACCCGCTCCACCGGCCCACCGCCCGACAGGGCCTCGCGAAGCGGAAGCCGATACCACGGCAGAAGCTCCCGGGGCGGACGGGCCGGATCGAACCAGCCCAGGCGCGTCGACTCCGGACCGGTCCGGAGCCCGCCACCCACCGGCCGGCAGAGGTACACCCGCGCCTCGTGGGGCCGGAAGCCCGTCCGGTGGAAGACACCGACGGGCCCGACCACCTCGATGCGGAGGCCCGTCTCCTCCCGCACCTCCCGCCGCAGCGCCGTGAGCTCGTCCTCGCCGGGCTCCGGATGGCCCCCGGGCAGCTCGAGGCCCCGGGGGTCGCTGCGGAGGCCGAGAAGCACCCGACCCCGCTCGTCGCGGATCACCGCCTGGACCACCACCACCGGCTCGCGCTCGGACAGCCGGGGCGACACGAGCCCCCACCAGGCGGTTCGAAGGTGCTCGGGCAGGAGGGCGGCGAGATCGGCCAGCCGCCCCCGCGGGCTCATCCGTCCACGATCTTGTTGAGGGAATACTCGACGATGCCGCGGGCCCCGGCTTCCACGAGCTCGGGGACGATGTCGCGAACCAGCCGCTCCTCGAGCACCGTGTTCACGGCGAACCAGTTCTCGTCGGCGAGGGGCGAGACGGTGGGGTTGACGATCGCGGGCAGGAGCTCGAGCACCTTGGGCAGGGCCTCTCGCGGAACATCCATCATGAGCCCGACCCGGTCCGCCGCGCGGATGGCGCCGAGCAGGAGCATGCGGAGGCGTTCGAGCTTCGAGCGCTTCCACGGATCGCGCAGGGAGGCGCGGTTCGCCACCAGCCGCGGGGTGCTCTCGAGCACCACGTCGATCACCTCGAGGTCGTTGGCCCGAAGGCTCGATCCCGTCTCGGAGACGTCCACGATGGCATCCGCGAGCACCGGTGGCTTGACCTCGGTGGCGCCCCAGGAGAACTCGACCTCCGCGCGAACGCCCCGGTCCTCCAGGTAGCGGCGGGTCAGCCCCACCGCCTCGGTGGCGATCCGCCGGCCCTCGAGGTCCGAGGGGTGGCGGATCTCCGAGCCTCGCTTGACGGCGAGCACCCACCGCACCGGGCGGTAGTTCGGCCAGGGTGCCCGCAGATCGGCGAGCTCGGCCACATCCACCCGGTTCTCCAGCACCCAGTCGAGCCCGGTGATTCCCGCATCCATCACGCCCTGTGCCACGTAGCGGGCCATCTCCTGGGCCCGGATCAGGATGCACTCGAGCTCGGGGTCGTCGATGGCCGGATAGTAGGAGCGCCGGCCGATGCGGACGTCGTAGCCGGCGCGGGCGAGGAGCTGGACCGTCGTCTCCTGGAGGCTGCCCTTGGGCAGACCGAGCCGAAGCCGGCGCTCGCTCACCGCCGGTAGACCTCGGACGGATCGAAGAGGGGGGCTCCCTCGACCACCAGCGATCCACCCTCCGCACGGCGGTGGAAGCAGCTCCGGTGGCCCGTGTGGCAGGCAGCGCCTCCAACCTGGCGGATGCGCACGAGCACGGCGTCGCCATCGCAGTCGACGTAGAGACCCTCGAGCCGCTGGACGTGACCGCTGCGCTCTCCCTTGTGCCAGAGTTCCTGGCGGGAGCGGCTCCAGTAGTGCACCTCACCGGTCTCGAGCGTGCGCCGCAGGGCGAGCTCGTTCATGGCTGCCACCATGAGCACTTCGCCGGTCTCGGCGTCCTGGGCCACCGCCGTGACCAGCCCGCCGCCCTTGGCGAAGTCGATCTGCGCCAGGAGGGCCTCCATGGGGCGGGCAGGCTACCGGTCGGAGAGCTCCGCCGCCAGACGCTCCCGCAGGCCCCGGAGCTCCCCGAAGCGGGGACCGGGGCGGAGCCGGACCAGCCGGCGGCCATCCCGCCCCACGCCCTCGACGACCTGCTCGAGCACCCCGCCCTCGGCCAGGCGATCGAGCGCGCTCCGGAAGGTCACGGGGTTGCGGGCCTCCGGCCGGCGGACCTCCCCCAGGATCCGGGAGCGCTCGAAGGCATCCTCCACCGCCTTCTCGATCTCGCGGCGCGGGCGGCCCTCCGGCAGGAGGGTGGAGACCGCCGAAAAGGCCACGTAGTAGGACTCGAGGATGGCGAGGGTCTGGGCCGCCAGGAAGCGGAAGCTCCGGCGCCCGAGCTCGGTGGCCCGCAGCCGACCGTCCTCCCGCTCGGCCAGCCCGTTGCGCTCGAAGGCATCCACGAAGGCATCCACGTGGGCCGCGAGCACCTCGCCGCGCGGCACGAAGAACTCGAGCTCGAGGAGATCGAGCCAGAAGCCCAGGTCCTCGCGCAGCTCCTTCTCCGAGCGGTCCCGGAGGATCCCCCGGGCCAGGAAGCTCGGTGTCACCAGGTAGTGCAGGATCGAGTTGCGGTAGAAGTCGAGCGCCCGACGCCGCGATTCGTCGAAGTAGAGGATCTCGCCGCGCTCGTCGGAGAGGGCGCGGAGCAGATCGCTTCGCAGGAGGAAGGCGATGGACTCGCGGAAGTCGCCGAGGTCGCGCGCGAGCGCGGGGGTGAAGGGCGCATCCTCCAGCCGGAGCAGATCGACGATCTCGCGCATGCGGGCGACGAGCTCGTCCCGGAAGAGCCCCCGCCGGTCGTCCCCGAGGATGGCGCAGGCGGCCACCGAGGTGGCGTTCACCGCCGTGGCCCAGTTGATGCGCTCCACGATGCGCATCCCCAGCTCCCCGACCACCCTCCGGCGCTCCTCCTCCACCTCGGGGCCGCTGCCCCGGGCGAGGAGGGCTCGCCGCGGTCCGAGGAACTCGGCCAGCGAGATGGGCTCGCCGAAGTTCACGAAGACGCTGCCGAAGCGGCGCTGCAGGTACTTTCGCGCCCGAACCAGCCCGAGAACGCTCTCGTCCTTCTTCTCCGCTCCCTCGAGCTCCTCGATCATCGCCCCCTCCTCCACCAGGCGCTCGTAGGTGATGGCGATGGGGACGACGAAGAGGTCCCGGCGATGGCCCCGGACGAAGGCGTCCACGTTCCAGGAGAGGAAGCCGAGGCGCGGCGCCAGGGTCTTGCCGGTGCGCGAACGGCCGCCCTCGATGAAGAACTCCTGGGTGAAGCCCTCCCTCACCAGGTAGGCCACGTAGGCCCGGAACACGTCCTTGTAGAGCGGCCCGTCGACGTTCCTGCGCAGGAAGAAGGCCCCGGCCCGCCGGAAGATGAAGCCGAAGGGCCCGAAGGCCATGTTCTCCCGGGCGAGGATGTGGGGAGGCACCAGGTGCCGGTTGTAGAAGAGCCAGGACAGGATCAGGAAGTCGAAGTAGGACCGGTGGTTCGGCGCCAGCAGCACGGGGTGCCGGCGGGCGTAGTCGGCCACCTTCTCGATGCCCCGCACCTCGATGGCCGCGAACATGCGGCGGAACACCCAGGTCGCGATGAGGTTCAGGGCGGCCAGGAAGGTGGAGTTCATGTCCGCGGCGATCTCCCGGACGATCCGCCGGGCCAGCTCCTCGGCCGCCTCCACCGAGCGGCCGGAGCTCCGGGCCCAGGCCTCCATGGCGGCCCGCAGACGCGGGTCCGAGAGCACCTCCTCCTCCACCCGGTGACGAGGGCGGAGCGTGGGCCCCGCCACGACCTTCTCCTCCCGGTAGAGGTAGAGCATGATCGAGCGCCGGATCTTCCGCGTGACCGTGACCGGCCCCTCGCCCCGGTGCTCCTCGATGAAGCGGCGCAGGTCGATGGGCTCGCCCATCTTCACGCAGAGGCCCCGGTAGTTGGCGAGGAAGGAGGCGATCTTCGCCAGGTCGCTCGGCCTCTGCCCGGAGCCGTAGGCCAGGTTCAGGTAGCGGCGCTCTGCCCGCGGCCCCTTCCGCCAGAAGAGGGCCACCGGGACCACCGCCACCGGCCGGTCGGCCTTCCAGCTCGAGCGCACCACCTCCTCGACGACGTCGAGATCGCCGCGGCCGAGCTCCACCGCCTCGCGGCGACCGCGGAACCACGAACGCACCCGGGCCGTGCGCAGGAAGAGGAAGATGGACTGGCCCGCCCGCACGAGGTTGCGGGCGTAGTCGAGCCCCTCGCCCCGATCGGCGCGCAGCGAAAGGCGCCGCAGACCCGCCACCCGCCTGAGTCCGCGCCGCAGTGCCTCGAAGAGCGGCCAGTAGTAGTAGAAGTGGATGCCGTTGGCGAAGCCGGAAAGGCGCAGCCCGTGGCGACGGAAGAGCTCGTTCATCAGGAAGTAGTCGAGACGGCTCGCGTAGCGCATCACGTACACCACGGCGCCCTCGTCTTCGAGCTCGCGCAGGCGGGCCACCTGCTCCGGGGGAAGCTCGACGTGCGAGAAGAAACGCCGCGCGAAGAGCCGGAAGAAGAGGTTGAAGCGAGGCGCCATCGCGGAGAGCGGATCGGCCAGCTCCGGGGGTGCCTCGCGCACCGGCGGCGGACCCTCCCCGCGGGAGAACCGACGCCGCGACCGCGGCCGGAGCTCATCGGTACCGGCAGGGATCGGCTCGGGGACGACGGGGGAGGCGGCGCCGGAAGGCGCGGGAGAGGAAGAATCGGACCCGGAGTCACCTGCCATGCCGCCGGTGTATCACGCCCCCCCGAAGCCGGCAACGCGCGCGCCCTCGCGCGTGGAGGCACCGCACGCGGCGGCTCATGGCATCCCGCGACGACCCGCAGCCGCGCCGCCCGCCCACCACCGAACCCGGGCCGCGAAGCGCGGGCCGCGGCACGCGGGAAGCGCGAGAGCTCACCGGAAGAGGATCGTCCGGAGGACCCCGAAGGGCCGGAAGCCGAGCTTGGCGTAGAGTCGCTCGGCGGGCGTGTTTCCCTCGACCACCGCGAGCTGGACGTGGTCCGCGCCCGCATCGAAGGCCTCCGCGACGAGCGCTCGCATGCCTGCCTCGGCCATTCCACGGCGGCGCCAGGCGGGCCAGGTGAACACCCCCTGCACCAGCCATCCCTCGGGGCGCTGCACGTCGGCATAGCCGACGAAGACCACCTGCCCGCCCACCTCGAGCACCCGGGCGCAGGGAAGCCGGCTCCGGACCCAGCGCCGGAAGCCCGCCGGGTCGATCTCGAAGGGATCGGGGCGCCCCTCCTCGCGGAGGCTCGCCCGGGCCGCCTCCACGAGGCGGCCGAGATCGCCCTCCCGCGCCGGGCGGACGCGCGGATCCGCAGCGGGAGCTTCCGCGCCCGCCTCGAGGAGGAGCGCGTTCTCCCGCCGCTCGAGGAGCGAACGGGCGCCGCGGCGGCGCAGACCGTCCCACAGCTCCCGGGCGCCCGCCTCGGGGCTCTTGATGAGGCCGCTTCCGAGGCCAAGGACGAAGGGCACGAAACGCTCGGCGGTTCCCGGCGGATTGCCCGAAGCGAGCGCCACGCCCGGCCGCACCATGGCCACCGCCGAGAGCCGATCGCCCTCGAAGGCCCCGAGTATCTCCGTGTTCAGCGCGTGCCCGCCCCCGCCCCGCGCGACCGCATCGAGGAGCACGAGGTCCTCCCGCGGCGTGCGGCGCACGAACGCCTCGGCGCGCTCGAGCTCGGGGCCCGCGAGCGGGCGCACCGGGCAACCGGCCGCCCGGCTCCACCTCACTCGATCACCGCCAGGACGGCGCCCTCCTCCACGCTCTCACCCTCCCGGACGCGAAGCTCCACCAACCTGCCGCCGCAGGGCGCCTCCACGGGAATCTCCATCTTCATGGATTCGAGGATGATCAGGACCTCCTCCTCGGCCACTTCGTCGCCCACCGACCGCTCGATCTTCCACACGTTCCCCGTGATCGGGGCCTGCACCTCGGTGGCCATGCACCTCCCTCCCGGCCGGCGACCCGGCCCCTCCCCACGGCCGGGGAGGGCCCGCTTCGGCCCACCCGATCCCTGCGGGCCGGGCCGACCGGCCGGGGCCGAGGGTGCCGAGAGCCGGGAAGCGGGGCAAGGAGGCGGCGCGGGGACTGCTACCCTGCGCCATCGGAGGAGAAGATGCTCGAAACCCTGACCCGCGGGTTCACTGCCGCGCGGGAGCGGCTCGCCGGCGTCCGGGAGCTCGACGAGGCCGCCATCGACGAGGCGCTCGCCAGCGTCCGGCGCTCCCTGCTCGAGGCCGACGTCGACTACGCGGTGGTCAAGGACTTCCTGGCCCGGGTGCGCGAGCGGGCGCTCGGCGAGAAGGTCCGCACCCGGGTGCGGGACGCCCGCGGACGCGTCCACCGGATCACGCCGGACCAGCACTTCGTCCGGATCTGCCAGCAGGAGCTCGAGGCCCTGATGGGCCCGGTGGACACCTCCCTCGCCCGGGCCGCCGGCGCCGTCTCGGTGATGCTCGTGGGGCTCCAGGGCGTGGGCAAGACCACCGTGGCCGCGAAGCTCGCCCGCCATCTCCAGGCGAAGGGGCGCCGACCGCTGCTTGTGGCCGCCGATGTCTACCGGCCCGCCGCCGTCGAGCAGCTCGTCGCGCTCGGCGAGCGCATCGGCGTGCCCGTGCACGTGGGGCGCCCCGGGCAGCTGCCGCCAGAGATCTGCGAGGAGGCCCGCGATCGGGTGCGCGGCAGCGATCGCAACGCGGTGGTCTACGACACCGCCGGTCGCCTGGCCGTTGACGAAGAGCTGATGCAGGAGCTCGAGCAGATCCACCGCCGGGTGGCGCCCGCCAACACCCTGCTCGTCTGCGATGCCCTGATGGGCCGGGATGCCGTCAACGTGGCCCGGGAGTTCGCGAGCCGACTGACCCTCGACGGGCTCGTGCTCACCAAGCTCGACGGCGACGCGCGGGGCGGCGCCGCCCTCGCCGTGAAGGCGGTGACCGGTGTCCCGATCAAGTTCCTGGGCACCGGCGAGGCCCTCGACCGCCTCGAGGCCTTCCGACCCGACGGCCTGGCCTCCCGCATCCTGGGCATGGGCGACATCGTGGGGCTGGTGCAGGACTTCGAGCAGGTGGTCGACGAGAAGGAGGCCGAGGAGGACGCCGAGCGCCTGCTGAAGGGCCACTTCGGGCTCGACGACATGCTGAAGCAGCTCAAGACCATCGAGAAGATGGGCCCGCTCAAGGAGATCTTCGCCCGCCTCCCGGGCATGGGCTCGCTCGCCGAACAGGTCGAGGACGACCAGATCAGGCGGGTCGAGGCCCTCATCTACTCCATGACACCGGACGAGCGGCGGCGCCCGGAGATCATCGACCGCAGCCGGGGCACGCGGATCGCCCGCGGCAGCGGCCGAAAGTATTCCGAGGTGCGGGATCTGATCCAGCGCTTCACAAAGATGCGGGAGATGATGGCCTCCCTCGGCAGCGGAGGGCTCGGCCGGCTCGCGGGAGCGGGCCCCGGTGGCGCCGATCCGGCCGCCCTGCTCGGCGGTGGAGGAGGTGGTCGCCGGAGCCAGCCCGCCCGCAACCGGAGCCAGCAGAAGCGCAAGCGCAAGCAGGCGCGGAGGGATCGGAAGCGAAGCCGGCGCCGCTGACCCCGCGGGAAGCCCGGGCCGCCGGAGGACGGTGGTCCGGCCCGGATCCGGCCCGCTAAGCTCGCGCTCCCCCCAGCCCCGCAACCGGGCCGCCGCCCGAGGCCACCCACCTCCGGATCACCCCGGAGCCTCAAGGAGATGGCCCGTCAGGTGGCGGGCCGGACCTGCCGATGGGAAGGGCCTCGATGCAGCACCTCGGCACCTCGACGCGGAAGCACAAGGGCCGCGGTGGGTTGGGGGTCGGGCCCGTCGGGCTGCTCCTCGCCTGCCTCCTGCTGCCCGCTGGCAGCGCGGGAGCTGGGGACGAGGACTTTCCCCGGCCCGACACCATCGCCCCGCAGATCGCCTTCTGGACCCGCATCTACAGCGAAATCGGCACCGACGCCGGGCTCCTCCACGATGCCCGCCACCTCGACGTGGTCTATGAGGTGATCGAGGTCCCCCGGGACCTCCCGAAGCGCGTCCGCGAGCGCCGCATCGACCGCGCCCGCAAGCGGTACCGCGAGGCCCTGCTCCGCCTGGCCCGGTCCCGAAGCGGGGAGCTCGACCCGCTCGAACGGCGGGTGCTCGCCCTCTGGCCCGAGGGCGTCTCCTCGCGGACGCTCCGCGAGGCCGCGAAGCGGATCCGCTTCCAGCGGGGCCAGGCCGACCGCTTCCGCGAGGGCATCATCCGTTCCGGTCGCTACCTCCCCCACATCCGGCAGGTCCTCGCCGAGGAGGGCGTGCCCGACGAGCTCTTCGCCCTCCCCCACGTGGAGTCGTCCTACGATCCGCACGCGCATTCCCACGCCGGTGCGGCCGGACTGTGGCAGTTCACCCGCGGCACGGGCCGTCTCTTCCTGCGCATCGACGAGGCGGTGGACGAGCGCCTCGACCCGTTCGCGGCGACCCACGCCGCCGCCCGCCTCCTTCGGCGCAACCACGACCGGCTCGGGACCTGGCCGCTCGCGATCACGGCCTACAACCACGGCGCCCTCGGGGTGGAGCGCGCGGTGAAGCGGCTCGGAACCCGCGACATCGGCGTCATCGTGGAGCGCTACGACGGCCGGGCCTTCGGCTTCGCCTCCCGGAACTTCTACGCCGAGTTCCTCGCCGCCCTCGACGTGGCCCGCGACGCCGAGCGCCATTTCGGCCCGCTGAGCCTCGAAGCGGCTGCAGAGCTCGAGGCCGTGCCCGTCTCGGACTTCGTTCCGGCCGACGCCCTCGCCCGCGCGCTCGGAGTCGACCTCGGGCTGCTGCGCGCCCACAACCCGGCTCTCCGGCCCCGCGTCTGGCGGGGCGAGAAGCGGATTCCGCCCGGGACGGTGCTGCGGCTTCCCGTCGGGTCGGTCCCGGGAACGCTCGCGGCGGCAGTCGCCTCGCTGCCGGATTCGGCTCGGTTCGATCGCCAGATCCCCGATCGCATCTACCGCGTGCGGCGGGGCGACACCCTGTCCCGGATCGCCCGGCGGACCGGGATCCCCGTGGCGCGGATCATGGCCGCCAACGGCATCCGCAACCGCCACCGCATCCGGGCCGGCCAGAAGCTCGTGCTTCCCGGGATCCCGGCGGCGCGGGCCCACG
>JALSIO010000305.1 GCA_026989995.1 Myxococcales bacterium | reverse complement strand
GCTCGTCCTCCCCCTGGTGCCGCTGGCCGTCGCGGTGTCCGCGGTGACTGCTGCGATGCTGCTCCACTACGAGCCCCGGGCGCGCCACGAGCTCCGGCGCGTGCTGCTCGAGGTGACCTCGCGCGGCAACCTGCTCGAGCCGGGGCGCTTCCAGGGCCTCGGGCAGCGGGTCGTCTTCGTGCGGGACCGGGACCGCACGGGCAACCTCCGCGGGGTGATCATCTTCGACCGAAGCAACCCCGACCGACCCTTTTCGGTGTTTGCCGAGACGGGCTCCTTCGAGTTCCTCACCTCCCGCGGGACGGTCGAGATCGACCTGCAGCGCGGCGATCTCCACCTCGAGCCCCTCGAGACGGACGACCCGCGCTACCGGCGCATCGCCTTCGAGCGATTCTCGTACAGCTTCGACGTCAGCGCGCTCTTCGAGGGAGAGCTCACCCGGATCCGGCCCAGCGAGCTGGACCTCCAGGGACTCCGGACCATCATCCGGCGTCTGCGACGCGGAGAGGTGCCCGAGGGACTGCGCAAACGCGACGTCCGCCTCTACGAAGCCCAGCTCCACAAACGCCTGGCCCTTTCGCTGGCACCGTCCATCCTGCTGCTGACGGCCGTCCCGCTCAGCCTGCGGCGCGCGCGGGGCGCGCGCTCCTGGGGGACGCTGGTCTGCGCCCTGCTCGTCTTCGGCTACTTCCTGCTGCTGACCTTCGGTGAGCGCCTGGCGCAGGCGGGCACCCTGCCCGCCGCCCCGGCCCTGTGGCTGCCCAATGCCGTCTTCGCGCTGCTCGGCACGGTCCTCCTCGCGCGCTCGAAGCGGACGGAGCTCTAAGCCGCGTGCAGCCGCCCCCGCTTCGGGGCTTCCGAGCCCACCGCGGACCGAACGTGGCGGCGCTCGTCGACGAGCGGCTCCGTGGCGCGCCGTTCGAACCGCTCGAGCCCACCGCGGTCTTCGACCTCCTGCCGCGCCACCCGGATGGCCGCGGACGCGGTCGAACGACCCGGCTCGAGACTCCCGCGGGCCCCCTGCTCCTCCGGGGCGTGGTGCGGGGCGGGCTCCTCGCGCCGCTGCTCGGCGACGCGATCCCGGGGCCTGGCCGGCCGCTTCGGGAGGTGCGGGTGACCGCCACCCTCGCCGCTGCCGGCGCACCGGTGGTGCGGCCGGCCCTGGCCCTCGCCCTGCGGCGCTTCGGACCCGTCTGGCGCGGTCTGGTGGCCACCTGGCTGGAGGAGGGCGTCCGCGACGGCATCGACTTCCTCACCGGCTCTCCCCCCCCGGCGCTGCGGACGGCGGTGTGCGCCGCGGCGGGCCGGGCGGTGCGCCGCTTCCACGACGCCGGGGGCGTGCACGCCGATCTCCACCTCGGAAACCTCCTCGTGCGGGCCACCGGGCAGACACCGGAGGTGATCCTGTGCGACCTCGACCGGGCGCGGATGGCGCGGGCGGTTCCGACCCGGCGCCGGAGCCGGGAGCTCGCGCGTCTGTACCGGTCGCTCCTCCGCCGCGGCCTGCAGGACCGGCTGTCCGACGCCGACCTCGAGGCCTTCGCCCAGGCCTACATCGCGGGCGATTCCGCCCTCGCGCGTGCGCTGGCCCGCAATCGCCGGGCGCGGGCCCTCGGGGTGGCCTTCCACGCGCTCCGCTACCGCGGCCCGCCCGACGCGGGCAGGCCTCCTTCCCGCCCCTCCGGGCCCTGAAACCCGGGCGGCCGGTGCGGGGAGCCTCGCGGGCACGACAGGGGGCGGACGGCACCGGGCCCCCTGGGAAGGACCGCCGACCGGCCCGCCCGGGCCGGGGTGCATGCCGCCCGGGCGGGAGACGGCCGCCGCGGAAGCACCGCCCTTCGAGCGAGCCGTACCCCGCCGCCCGGAGCCGGGAGGCCGGAGCTGGCGCTCCGCGCGCGAGATCAGCCGGGACCGGCGGGGATCGGCGGCGAGCGGAGCAGCGCGAGCCGCCGCTCCACGAGGTCGACGAGCTCGCCCCCCCGTTCCACCTCGAGCTCGATCGCGAGCACGAGGAGCTCCACACCCGGCACCCATTCGGGGAGGATCTTGAGGGCATCCTTCTCCGTGGTCACCCATCGGGGAGCACCAGCGGCGAGCCGGCGCAGGTCGCCGCGGCGGAACCGATGGTGATCCGGAAGGGCCCGCACGTCCGTGACCTCCGCGCCGAGCTCTTCGAGGGTGCGGCGGAACGACGCGGGACGGGCGATCCCGCAAAGCGCGCCCACCCGCTCGCCGCGGATCGCCTCCGCGGGGAACCGCTCGCCGCTGCGGAGGTCGCGGAGGGCCACGGGCCGGCGCCACCCCCGGAACCAGCGCGCCTCCGGAGCCGCGGTGCGAATGCGTTCGGCATCCTCCTCCGGAAGCTCACCGTCGAGGACCAGGATCGCCCCGACGTCCCGAAGTGCCGCCAGAGGCTCGCGCAGCGGGCCCCGGGGCAGCACCGCGCCCGCGCCGAGGCCGGAGGCATCGAAGACGACGAGGTCGAGATCCCGCGCCAGCGCGAGGTGCGAGAATCCATCGTCGAGCACGATCACATCGGCCCCGAACTCCGAGATGGCCCGCCACCCGGCGAGGCTCCGCTGCGGCGCGACGATCACCGGGACCCCGGGAGCGTGGGCGGCGAGGACCAGCGCCTCGTCCCCGGCCTCGTCCACCCCGGCACGCACGTGCCGGCCGTCGCTCACCACCACCACGGGCTCCCGCCCGCGCCGCCGGTAGCCCCGGCTCGCGAGGGCCACCCGGTGGCCACGCCTCCGAAGCGCCCGGGCGAGCCACGCCGCCGTGGGCGTCTTGCCCGAGCCACCCACGAGGGGGCTCCCCACCGAGACCACGGCGCCGGGAAGCCGCGTGCTGCGCAGGAGGCCGCGCCGGTGGAGTGCACGGCGCAGCCGAAGCAGCCGGCCGTAGAAGGCGGAGATCAGCCACACGGGCGCCAGCAGTGCGCGCTGTACGCGGGTCGGATGCCGGAGCTCGAAGAGGACCTGCGGCCTCATCCTCCCCCCGCGCCCGCCCCGGGCCGTCCCCGGGCCGGCCTCCGGGAGGGGGCCCGGGGCAGCGCCAGCAGGAGCTCGGCGTTGCGGACGGCCGCGCCCCGATGCGCCGCCAGGAGGTCCCGAGCCCGCGCCACGGCGGCGGCGGCCTCCGCCGGTGCCAGGAGATCCCCGAGCAGCACCCCGGCGAGGTCCCCGGGGCCGTGCACGCGGCGGCCGGCACCCGTTTCGAGCAGCAGCGCGAGCCCCGCGCCGACGCTCCCGGTGTGGGGTCCGAAGGCCACCGGCCGCCCGGCGAACACCGGCTCGAGGACGTTGTGGCCGCCCACCGGAACCAGCGATCCGCCGACGAAGGTGCTCGCGGCGAGCGCGTACACCACGGCGAGCTCGCCCACCGTGTCGAGCACCACCACCTCGCCGCCCCGGACCCGACCCGCGGGAAGTCGGCTGCGCCGGTGCGCGGCACGACCGCGTCCGGAGACCATCCGCTCCACGGCGTCCGCCCGCTCCGGGTGCCGGGGAGCCAGCAGGAGGGCCGGAAGCCGGTCCTTCCGCCACCCCGCCTCCGAGAGCCCGGCGAGCACCTGCTCGAAGGCGGAGAGCACCACCTCCTCCTCCCC
>JALSIO010000304.1 GCA_026989995.1 Myxococcales bacterium | reverse complement strand
GAGGCTCCGCACCGGCCGCTTCCGGCGGATCTTCTCGTAGAGCAGCGGCTGGGTGAAGCTCGGCTCGTCACCCTCGTTGTGGCCGTGGCGCCGGTAGCAGACGAGGTCGATCACCACGTCCTCGCCAAAGCGCTGGCGCCAGGCGAGGGCGAGCCGGACGCAGTGCACCACCGCCTCCGGGTCGTCGCCGTTCACGTGGAAGATCGGAACCTGGATCATCTTGGCGACGTCGGTGCAGTAGAGCGTCGAGCGGGCCTCCTCCGGCGGGGTGGTGAAGCCGATCTGGTTGTTCACCACGATGTGGAGGGTGCCGCCGGTGGCGTAGCCGCGAAGGCGCGCGAGGTTGAGCGTCTCGGCCACGATGCCCTGCCCGGCGAAGGCCGCGTCTCCGTGCAGCAGGAGGGGGAGCACCGTGCGGCCCCGCGGATCTCCGGCCCGCACCTGCTTGGCGCGGGCGCGCCCTTCCACCACCGGATCCACGGCCTCGAGGTGGGAGGGATTCGCCGTCAGCGAGAGGTGCACGGTCTCACCCGAACGGGTGACCCGATCCGCAGAGAATCCCTTGTGGTACTTCACGTCGCCGGAGCCGAAGGGCGCATCGAGCAGGGGAATGTCCTCGAACTCGGAGAAGATCGACTCGAGGGACTTGCCGAGGATGTTGGAGAGCACGTTCAGCCGACCGCGGTGGGCCATGCCGAGCACGATCTCCCGGATCCCGTGGCCCGGCGCCTCCTCCACGGCGGTGTCGAGCGCCGGAATCAGCGATTCGGCGCCCTCGAGGCCGAATCGCTTCTGGCCCACGAAGCGGGTGTGGAGGAAGCGCTCGAAGAGCTCCGCGGCCGAGAGCTTCTGGAGGATGCGCAGCCGCTCGGAGGCATCGAACTCGGTGCGATTGCCCGACTCCTCGATGCGCTTCTGCAGCCACTGCTTGCGGGCCGGGTCCTGGATGTGGGTGAACTCGACCCCGACCTTTCCACAGTAGGTCCGCCGCAGCCGGTCGAGGATCTCGCGGAGGGTCTGCACCGGCCCGCCCGGCAGGTCGCCGGCGATGAACGGGAGGTCGAGGTCGTCCTCGCCGAGGCCGTAGCAGGCCGGATCGAGCTCCGGAAAGTAGGTGGGCCGCGCGCCGAGGGGATCGGTGTCGGCCACCCGGTGGCCCCGCGCCCGATAGGCATGGATGAGGCGCAGCACCCGGGCGTGGCGCGCCGCCCGCTCGGGGTCGAGCTCCGCGGGCACCGCTCCCTCGCCGGGCGCCGCCGCGGCGGCAGGCGCCACCGCGGCCTCGGCGGCCTCGAGGGCCTCGAAGACCGCCTTCCACGACGGATCGACCGAGTCCGGATCGACCCGGTAGCGGCGGTGGATCTCCTCCACCACCGCGGCATTGATGCCGAAGGCCGCCAGCTCCGCCGGACCCGAAGCACTCATCGCCGCCCCGTTCTCCTCTGGACCCCGGCGCCCGGGCCTGCGATCGCACCCCGGGCCCCGAAACGAGTCGAGGGCCCAATCGCACGGGCCCTCGGCGCCCCAGTCTACCAATGCTTCGGAAGGACGTGCGGCGCCCTCAACCGGTCTGCACCCGACGCGTGGGCGCACTGTCCGGGCACTGACCCCGGGGGGCGAGGGGCGTGGGCGCGCCCCGATGCGGGGCGCGCTTCCGGGGGCCCCGGGAGCACGACGGGGACCACGGAGCCGACCAGGGACTCCCCTGGCTCGGACCTGTGCTCCCCGCCCGGACCATGCGGACGATGCGGACGGCCCGGACGATGTGGGCGATGCGAACGATGCGAATGCCCCCAGGGGACCAGCGGGCCGGCGCGCGGGCCGCTGGCTTCCGGATCGTCGGCAGACCGACCGGCTCTGGGCTTGCTGCGGCCCCCCTTCTACGGGATACTCGGGCCGTGGTGGCAGCGGGCCGGCTGCTCCGGCCCATCGCTCACCGCACTCGAGGTGGGCATGCGCGCGATTCTCCTTGCGGTCCTGTTCCTGCTCCTCCTGTCGACCCCCGTGTGGGCCGGTCTGGCCGGAGACGACGAAGTCACGCGTTCGGCGCCGCCCGTGGTCACGACCCACGTTCCGTCGCCCGACTTCGAGGTCGTGCCGGCTGGTCGCCCGCGCAACGGATCCGGCGGCGGGGTCGTCGGCGCCGTGCCGGAGCCCTCCGCCTTCCTGGCCTTCGCCTCGGGCGCGCTGATCGTCGCCGCCTCGATTCGGAGGCGCCGGACCCTGGGCTGAGCCGCCCACCGGCGCCGCGGGCGGCTGTCGCACGGGCCGGCCCGCACGCCGGCATCGACCCCCACGGCAGAGAGCGGTTCCCGAAGGCCGCCGCGCGATGCGCTGCGGCTTTTCTCGTCTTCGGCGCACCTCACCAACCGGCGCGCCGGCGCCGGGCCGCGGCGCCGCCCGCCCCGGACCCGTACACTCGGGCGGTCCGCCCGGCCCGCCCGAGGCCCGGATCGCGGTCGGGGCGTGTCGCGCAGAGGTGTCGCGGAGAAATGTCGCGGAGAGGGACGATGGTGCAGACGGCCGATCGGGAGCAGCCCCGCCTCGCGCTGGTCACGGGGGCAAGCCGGGGGATCGGAGCCGCGATCGCGCGGAGGCTGGCCCGGGACGGCTTCCACGTGCTGATCAACTACCGCTCGCGGGAGGACGAGGCCAAGCGCGTGCAGGCCGAGATCGAAGCTGCCGGCGGCACGGCCGAGCTCCTCCGCTTCGACGTGGCCTCCCCGGAGGAGGTCCGCGAACGCCTCGAGCCGGTCCTCGCCGAGCGCGGGCCCCTCGACGCCCTGGTCAACAACGCGGGCATCACGCGCGACGGCCTCGTGCCCCGCATGAACGACGCGGCCTGGAGCGAGGTGCTCGAAACCAAGCTCGGCGGGCCCTTCCGGATCATCCGCGCCGTGCTCCCGGGCATGATCCGCGCCCGCCGCGGGCGGATCGTCAACATCGCCTCGGTGGGCGGGCAGATCGGCAACGCCGGGCAGGCGAACTACAGCGCCGCCAATGCCGGTCTCCTCGGCCTCACCCGGGCCCTCGCCCGCGAGTACGCGCGCCGGAACATCCTCGTGAACGCGGTCTGCCCCGGCTTCGTCGAGACCGACATGACCGCGTCGCTTCCCCTCGAGCCCGTGCTCGCCCAGATCCCGCTCGGGCGGGCCGGGCGCCCGGAGGAGGTGGCCGCCGTCGTGGCCTTCCTGTGCTCGGATGAGGCCTCCTACATCACGGGCCAGGCCATCGGCGTCAACGGTGGCCTCCACACCGGCTAGGCCCGGACCGTCGGGTGCCGCTCCGCCATCCCCGCCTCGACGACGCCTTGCGCGGGCGGATCGAAGCCAACCTCGCCGCCTTCGAACGCCGCGCGCAGCCGCGGCAGGGCCGTGCCGAAGCGGCCGTGGCTGCGGCGCTCGTGCCCGGAGCCGCGGGGGAGCCCTGTTTCGTCATCACCCGGCGGGCCGCCCACCTCCCCGCGCACCGGGGCCAGTGGGCGCTTCCCGGCGGCCGCGTGGACCCCGGCGAGGACGCGGCCTCGGCGGCACTCCGGGAGCTCCGCGAGGAGGTGGGCATCGAAGCCGACCCGGGCGCCGTCCTCGGGCTGCTCGACGACTACCCGACCCGC
>JALSIO010000303.1 GCA_026989995.1 Myxococcales bacterium | reverse complement strand
TGTACCGCCGGTACCAGCTCCCGGGAGAGCGTGATCCGCATGATCTGCCGGATCGAATCGGCAGACAGGACGCGTCGGATTCCGAGGCGGTGGGCGACCTCGAGCGCGAGCGAGGTCTTGCCCACCCCCGGTGCCCCCCCGAAGAGCAGGATCACCGGCCGCTCGGGCTCCTGGAAGCGGCGCCACACGAGGTAGCGCTCCGCAGCCCCGGTCCCGTGACGCTCCCGGAGGATCTCGTAGACCAGCTTGCGGAGGGTGCCCCGGTCCACCGTGCGCACGCCGCGGCGGCGGATCTCCGCCTCGACCTCGCGGGCCACGTCGTGGGCGTCGTGCGGGTCGAGGGCGGCCGCGAGGAGCGACTGGGCGAGCTGGCCCTTCGAGAAGGGCAGCGGCTCCCCGTCCCCGCTCCCCGTGACCTCGATGCTCTCCGGGATCAGGGGGATCGGCCGCTCGGCATCCCGCAGACGCTCGCCGCCGACCTCCGCGACCATCGCGGCCAGCTCCTCCCGGCTGACCTCGCGCCGGCCGGCGAGCCGGTCGTGAACCCGGTTCGCGATCTCGAAGGCATCGTCGAAGGGAATTCCCCTCGCCATCAGGCTGTGGACCATGATGCCGCGCATGAAGGGGCGCCGGGCACCCCGATCGATCACCGTGGTGCGCGATCCGCCGGCCGGTCTTCGGGGAATGGGCTCCCGGGTGACCATCCCTGCCAGCCTAACCCAGGGGGCGCGAGCCAGCGAGGAAGCCCCGAGGCCGGAAAAACCCCGACCGTGCTCTCCCAGATGCCCTAGAACCGGCCGAAATCGCGCCTTTTTCGTTGACTCGGCGCCACCGGGGCGGGTAGGGTCCCACACGAGGGCCGGAATCCGGGGGGTGAGGTTCCGTGGGCCAGCCTCAGAGGTACGAGCTGTTTCGCAGCGGGGATGTCGCCCGGCTGCTCGGGATCTCCCGCCGCCAGCTCCGATACTGGGCGGACACGGATCTGGTCGCTCCCTCCCACCGGACCGCCGGCGGGCACTACCGCTACACCTTCCAGGACCTCGTCGCCCTCAAGACCGCCCGGCGGCTCATCGACGCGGGCGTCTCCGTGCAGCGCATCCGACGCAGCATCGCGGCCCTCCGCCGCTTCCTCCCCACCGTGCACCGCCCGCTCACGGAGCTGGTGCTGGTTGCGACCGGCGATCTGGTCCTGGTGCTGCGGGACGGGTCGGCCTTCGAGGCCGTGTCCGGCCAGCAGTGGGTCTTCGAAGTCGCCGACCTCGACCGCGAGGTCGCGAGCCTCCGACACGCGGTGGAACCCGGCCCACCGCGTGCCCGGGCCCGGCGACGCCGCGCCCCTTCGAGCCGCATCGCCTGAAGCTGCCGCTCCCGAGACTCCCCCCCGCGGCGCGCCGGGCCAGGCGGTCCACCACCGGGATGGACCGTCCGCTCCGGTCCCGCCGGAGCCAGGTCGGTCGTCCTCGGGCCGGGACGGGGACGACCCGAGGTGACCGCCCGTGCGGCGGGGCCTCGAGGGGGAGAGCATGCGAACCATCGCCATCGTGAACCAGAAGGGGGGGTGCGGGAAGACGACCACGGCGGTGAACCTGGCCGGCTGTCTGGCGACCGAGGGGCTGCGGGTCCTGGTCGTCGACCTCGACCCGCAGGCGCACGCCACGCTTGCCCTCGGCGTGGACCCGGACGGGGTGGACCGGAACCTCTTCGACGTGCTCGAGAGCGCCGAGGGTGGTGCCTCGGTCGAGGAGGTGGCGGTATCCGCGGGGTCGGGCATCGACCTCGTACCTTCGGGCATCGTCCTGTCGGCCCTCGAGCAGAAGCTCGCCGCGGAGCGCGCCGAGGAGCGCACCGGCCGGCTGGCCCGCGCCCTCGCGCCAGTGGCCCTCCGCTACGACTTCGCCCTCATCGACTGCCCCCCGAACGTGGGCCTGCTCACCTTCAACGCGCTGCGCGCTGCCGGCGAGGTCATCATTCCGCTGGAGACGAGCCGCTTTGCCATGCACGGTGTGGAGAAGCTCCTCGAAACCATCGCGCTGCTCTCCGAGAGGATCGGCACCGAGCTCGAGGTCCGGATCCTCCCGACCCTCTACGATGGCCGCACCCGCTTCGCGCGCGCCACGCTCGCGGCCATCCGGGAGCGATTCGGGGATCTGTGCTTCGACGCGGTGGTCCGGTCGAACGTACGCCTCCGGGAGGCGGCGGGACGGGGCCTGCCCATCACCCGCTTTGCGCCGACCGCCAACGGGGCGCTCGACTACGGCGCAGTCGCGCTCGAGCTCCTCGCGGCTTCCCCCGAGGTCTGCGGCCTGCTCAGGGAAGAGGAGCCCGGCGCGCGGCCGGACGCGGCGCTGCCCGACGGGCTGCGCGCGCCGCAGGCGGAGGCCGAGGGGCGGGAGCGGCCGCCGAAGCCCGCCACGCTGCCCTGAACGCCGCGGAGGTTCCCCTGGCCCGGAGACTCGTCGACGTCCTGCACCACCTGCTTCCGGAGGCGGACGGGGACCCGACCCCGGGGTCCCGCGCCGTCCATCTGGAGGTGCCGCTGGCCCCCGACGACCTGGTGGCGACAGCGCTGCTCGCCGAGCTCGCCGAGTCGTTGGTGCTCCACGGCTGGTGCATCCGGATCCGGATCCCCTACGGGCGGGTGCCACTGCCCGCCGGCTGGCGGGGCTCTCGCGAGGTGCACATCGAAACGGTGGGGCGAGGACCCGAAGACCCCGGCTCGGCCTGCGCCCCGACGCCGGCGGGGCCTCGCGACCCGGTCCGCGGCGGGTGCCGGACCTCCGGGCCGGGTGGCCACGGGCCCGAGCTCCTGCTCCGGGGGATCCGCTGGGATCGGGAGGACGGCTCCCGGGTCGGGGACGGATGGCTGCGCCTCCGGCCGGCGCCCCCGCCGACTCCGGACGAGGTCGCGCCGCTGGCCGCCGTGGAGGTCCGTCTCCGCGGGGCGCACCCGATCGAAGGTTGGGTCCCCCTGGGGACGATTCCCGAGGATCCGGCGCTCTGGCAGGCCCTCGCGGTGGGAAGGCCCGTGGCGAGCGTGCGGCCCGGGAGCGCGCTGGTCCGCGAGGTCCGCCGGACCGGGGCGGCCCTCCACCGGAGGCTCGCCGAAGCACTCCGGGCTTCGGAGGTGTCGGAGCGCCGCCGAGGACCTGTCACCTGCCAGCCCGTCACGGGCACCCCCTGATCGGGGGCGGCCCCCCGGGCGAGTTTTCCCTCGAAACCGCGGCCCCGAGGCGGCAGAATCGGAGCGCGCCCCGACGCGCCCCGGGCGGCAGCCCCGGGGCCGGGGGCGGGGCCCGGATCCCCCGGGCGGCTTGGTGTGGAACACGCGGAGCGGAACGGCGAGGGGGAGTCCATGCGGAGTGCGGATGCCAGGGACGGCGCGGAGTCGTCTGCCGCCACGGCCGAGCGCGATCTCCTCGAGCGGGTCCGGGCCGGCGACGAGGCCGCCTTCCGGGACCTCTACGAGACCTACTTTCCCCGCGTCTACCAGTTCGTGGACCGGCGCGTCCGCAACCGGGCCGACACCGAGGAGGTGGTGCAGGAGATCTTCATCAACGTCTTCTCCTCGCTCCACTCCTACCGGGGCGAGGCGCCCTTCGCGGCGTGGGTCTTCGGGCTCGCCCGTCGC
>JALSIO010000302.1 GCA_026989995.1 Myxococcales bacterium | reverse complement strand
GGAGGAGTTCGAGGTGGAGCTCGGGGGCCGCAAGTGGGCCCAGAAGCCGCAGAAGTACCACGCCCGCTCGCTGGCGGCGCTTCGGGAGCGCTACCGGGAGCACCGGTCCCCCGAGCTCGACGCGCGTCTCGAGCGGTGGGGCTGTCTGCCCGCCTTTCGCGGGCCGGACGGGGGCTGAGCCGGGCGGAGTCCCGGTCCGAGGGCGCCGACCGGGTGGAATGCGGCCCGGCCGGTCGCCAGCGGAGGAGGATGGACGTGAAGCTTGGGATCAGTGCGGTGAGCTTCGGGCCTCGGGTCCGCATCGACATGGACTTCATCCGTCGGGCGGAGAGCCTCGGTTACGACGCCGCATGGACCGCCGAGGCCTACGGCAACGACGCGGTGAGCACGGCGGCGTGGGTGCTGGCGCGGACCGAGCGGCTCAAGGTCGGAACCGCGATCATGCAGATGCCGGCGCGCACACCGGCGATGGCGGCGATGACGGCCATGACCCTCGACCACCTCTCCGGAGGGCGCTTCATCCTGGGCCTCGGGCCGTCGGGGCCGCAGGTGGTGGAGGGATGGCACGGGGTTCCGTACGGCAAGCCGCTCACCCGTACCCGCGAGTACATCGCGATCATCCGGCAGATCCTGGCCCGCGAAAAGCCCGTCGAGTTCCACGGGGAGATCTACGACATCCCGGTCACCGGTCCGGGGACCACGGGGCTCGGCAAGCCGCTCAAGAGCATCCTGCACGGGAATCCGGAGATTCCGATCTACACCGCGTCGATCAGCCCCAACGGGCTGCGCTGCGCCGCGGAGGTGGCCGACGGCGTCTTTCCGATGATGATGGATCCGGACACCTTCGACCGGGTCTACCTGCCCTATCTCGAGGAGGGCTTCGCGCGGGCAGGGGGGGGCAAGAGCCTCGAGAACTTCGCGGTGGTGCCCACGGTGACGGTCATCCTCACCGACGACGTCGAGCGCGGCCGCAACCTGGTCAAGGGGCACCTCGCGCTCTACATCGGCGGCATGGGCGCCCGGAGCAAGAACTTCTACAACGACCTCGCCCGGCGCATGGGCTACGAGGCGGCGGCGGCGCGGATCCAGGATCTGTACCTGGCCGGTCGCAAGGCCGAGGCCGCCGCGGCGGTGCCCGACGAGCTCGTGGACGCGGTCCACCTCGTGGGCCCCCGGGAGCGGATCCGGGAGCGTCTGCAGGCGTGGAAGGAGGCGGGGCGCAGGGGCTACGTGCACACGCTCAACATCGGCACGCCCCAGCCGGAGGCCCTCGAGCTCGTCGCGGAGGAGATCCTCTAGCGCTCCCGGTCCGCACCGCCCGGGGGGCGCAGCGCCTCCAGATGCTCGTTCAGGAAGAGTCCCTCCGGATCGTGGCGGTCCCGGATCCGCCACCAGTCCCGGTAGCGGGGCAATCGCTCGGCGAGCTCGCCCCCGCCGAGGTGGTGCACCTTGCCCCAGTGCGGGCGTCCGCCGTGCTCGACCAGGATGGCCTCGACGTCGCGGAAATAGGGCGCCTCGTCGGCCGAGATGCCCTGGTGGAGCGAGATGGTCGCCACCGGACCCCCATGGGCCGGCGAGAGCCAGACGTCGTCGCCGGCGACGGTACGGTACTGGATGGGCCACGACACCGACTGGTGACGCTCCGTCACCCGCCGCCACACGGCCTCGAAGCACGCCGGACCGCGCTCGAGGGGGACGGCGTACTCCATCTCGGTGTGAAGCTCCGGCCGGTGGTTCGGCAGCACCTCGTAGGACAGTCCGAGCCGTTCGCCCTCCCGGCCGAGCGGGTAGCGGGGCGCCTCCTCGGTCTCGTCGAGGGCCTTCAGGACCGCGCGGCTGCGGCCGGGCCACCAGAAGAGCTCGAAGTGCCGATGCGCGGCGACGTGCTCCGGCAGCCGCTCGAAGAGGTCGCGCACGGGCTCGAGCCACAGGCGCTCGCGAAGGCGGTAGGCCCGGCGCACGGCGAGGGTCAGGCGGGTCACCACGCCCACCGCGCCGAGATGGAGCCGCAGTGCCTGGAAGAGCTCCGGCTCGCGGTCCCCGTCGCAGTCCAGGGCCCGCCCGTCGGCGAGGACCACGCGGGCGCCCACCACCGCGGCCGAAAGCGATGGAAGCCCGAGCCCGGTGCCGTGGGTGCCCGTGGCCACCGCCCCGGCCAGGGTCTGGCGGTCGATGTCGCCCTGGTTGACGAGCGCGAGCCCGTGTTCGAACAGCGCCGGCCCGATCGAGAAGATGCGCGTGCCCCCGAAGAGCACCGCGCGCTGCCGGCCGGGGTCCGCGCGGATCAGGCCGGAGAAGGCCTCGAGGTCGAGGAGGATTCCGGAGGTGGCGGCGAGGGGGCTGTGGCTGTGGCCCGCGCCGAGCACCCGAAGCCGAAGGCCGTCCCGGCGGGCGCGGGCGAGCAGGCCCGCCACGGCGCCCTCGGTGGCGGGCCGCACGACCTCTCGCGGGCGCCACCGCACCCTCCCGGACCAGTTCCGACACTCCGGCCCCCGGGCCTGCAGCGGCGATCCCGATCAGGTGTTCTTCAACTCGACCAGGAACTCGTGGTAGGTCTTCGTCCCGACGTTGAGGGCCCACTCGGTGCCGCCCTTGGGAACCGGGACGGTGTTGCCCTCCGGCGGGATCCTTCCGATAAAGGGCTCCTGTCCGGTCTCCTTGGGCGGGATCCCCGCCACGAGATCGCCGGAGGTGATGATCAGGTAGTAGTCGTGCTCGTGGTGGTGGAGGTCGGTGTGCTCGCCCGGCTCGAGGGTCATCTCCCAGATCCGGACCTTGTCGTCCTCGAAGAGGATCCGGTCGGCCACCTGGCCCATGGGATCCCCGGCGTGCTCCTCCCGGAACTTCTCGAGCCGCTCCCGCATCTCGGGCGTGATCTCGGCGTACTCCGGCATCTGGAACTTCATGGTCGCCCTCCGTCCTCGTGGCTGCCCGGCAGGACGGATTCTACCCCAGCGGGGCCGCGCGGGGAGCGTGGAGTCGCGCGCCCTCCCCGGGGGTGCTGGGAGGACGGGGCTCGGATAGCCTGGGTCCGTGCGGGAACACCGGTTCCACCTCGACATCCCCCATCCGACATCCCCCATCCGCCGGACCGCGTCTTCGCGCTCGTGCAGGACGACGAGCGCTGGGCCGGGTGCGCGCCCATGGTGCTCCGGGTGGAGGTGCTGCACCCGGGCGACGAGCGCGGCAACGGCCTCCTTCGGTTGGTGATCTACCGGCTTCCCTTCGGGCGCACCGGCAGCGCCCTCGAGCTGGTCACCGACGTCGAGCCCCGGCGCGGCCACGCCTACACCATGACCGGTCGGGAGCCGGGCAACGAGCAGACCGGCCGCGTGCGTCTCGAACCCACGCCCAGGGGATGCCGTCTCCACTTCGGGGAGCGCCACCACCTCGGCCGGTTCCCCGGGCGGCTCTTCGAGGGGCCCATCTGCCGGTTCATCAACCGGCAGAACGAGCGCTCGATGCGGGCACTCTCCGGATGGCTGGACCGGCACCCCGGGTACCGCCCCGATCTCGCCGGGGCATCCGGCTGGACCGGCACCTCCGCGCGCCCCGGGCCGCCGGCCCCCGAGCGCGTGCCGCCCGGAGGCGGGCGGGCCTAGCCGCTTCCCTCGTGGGGCGCGGCCCGG
>JALSIO010000301.1 GCA_026989995.1 Myxococcales bacterium | reverse complement strand
GCTTCTCCGAGGCGCCGGCGCCGGCGGGGGCGTGACGGCCGGCGTGGCGCTCCCCGAACCGATCTCCCGCACCTACCGGGCCCACCGGCTGCGGCTCCACTACGTGGACTGGGGGGGCGAGGACGCCCCGCTCCTGCTGCTCGTGCACGGCGGCCGCGACCACGCGCGCAGCTTCGATGCGGTGGCCCGGGCCTTCGCCGACGAGTACCACGTGGTGGCGCCCGACCTCCGGGGGCACGGCGACTCCGAGTGGGCGGTGGGCTCGAGCTACGCGGTGGTGGACTTCGTCTACGACGTGGTGGAGCTCCTGCGGCAGATCGGGCGCTTCCCGGTGACCATCGTCGGCCACTCCCTCGGCGGTGCGATCGCGCTGCAGGTCGCGGGGATCTACCCGGAGCGGGTGGAGCGGGTGGTGGCCATCGAGGGGCTCGGGCCCTCGCCGGAGATGATCGCCCGGAGGCGCGAGGTGCCTCCCCAGCGCCGGATGCGCGAATGGATCGAGCAGGTGCGGAGCTTCGCGGGCCGCCTCCCGCGCCGCTACCCGAGCCTCGCGGCGGCGGAGGCGCGGATGCGCGAGGCCAACCCGAACCTCTCCGAGGAGCAGGCCCGGCACCTGACGGTGCACGGCGCGGTCCGGAACGAGGACGACACCTACACCTGGAAGTTCGACAACTACGTGCGGATCTTCTCGCCCTACGTCTTCAACGTGGAGGACGCGCGGGCTCTCTGGCGGGAGATCACCTGCCCGGTGCTTCTCGTGCGCGGGAGCGAGTCCTGGGCGAGCGATCCCGCCAAGGACGGACGCGCCGCCTTCTTCCGCAACGCCCGCGTGGTGAACATCGAGGGCGCCGGCCACTGGGTGCACCACGACCGCACGGAGGCCTTCCTCGAGGTGCTCCGCGCCTTCCTCTCCGAACCCCTTCCCGAAGCCGAGGAGCAGCGCGCATGAAGGTCGGACTCTTTCCCATGGTCACCAACCCCTTTGCCACCGGAGACTACCTGGAGGCCCTCGCCCGCGGCGCCGAAGAGCGGGGCTTCCACTCCCTCTGGGCGCCGGAGCACGTGGTGCTCTTCGACGAGTACCGCTCCCGGTACCCCTACGCGGCCGACGGCCGGATTCCGGCGGGCGGCGAGACGGGGATCTTCGAGCCCTTCCTCGTGCTGACCCGCTTCGCGGCGGTGACGCGCCGGATCCGGCTCGGCACCGGCATCTGCCTCGTGCCCCAGCGCAACCCCGTCTACACCGCGAAGCAGGTCGCCACGCTCGATTTCATCTCCGGCGGGCGCTTCGATTTCGGCGTGGGGGTGGGCTGGCTCCGCGAGGAGTTCGAGGCGGTGGGGGTGCCCTTCGAGCGGCGCGGCGCCCGCTGCCGCGAATACCTCGGGGTGATGCGCACCCTCTGGTGCGACCCGGTCTCCTCCTTCGAGGGGGAGTTCTACCGGCTGCCCCCGTGCCGGCACTACCCGAAGCCCGTGCAGCAGCCCCACCCGCCGATCCACTTCGGGGGCGAGTCCTGGGCCGCGCTCGAGCGCGTCGCCGACCTCGGGCAGGGCTGGTACACCTTCAACCGGAGTCCCGAGGAGCTCGCCGCCGCCCTGCCGGAGCTCGACCGGCTCCTGGCCGAGCGGGGCCGCAGCCGCTCGGAGGTGATGATCACCGTCTGCCCCTACCTCCGGCCCCTCGAGGACGACGCCGTCGAGCGCTACCGGGAGGCCGGGGCGGACCAGGTGCTCCTGGTGATGGTCGCGCCGGACCTCGCCTCCCTCGAGAAGACCCTCGACCAGCTCGCCGAGACCCACGTGGCCCGGGCCGCGCGGCTCTGAGGGCCCGGGCGCCCCGGGGCTACCGGCCCCCTCCGTCCTCGTCCCGGGGCGGGCGGCGGGCGGCCTTGCGCCGCGCGCGGTGGCGCTTCTCGCGCAGCCGCCGCTCACGGGCGGCGGCGCCGGGGCGGGTGGGGATGCGCGGCCTGCGGGGCCGGAGCGCCTCGGCGACGAGCTCCCGGAGCCGGCGGCGCGCCTCCTCGCGGTTGCGGGCCTGGCTCCGGTGCGTGTCGCAGTGGATGAGGACGGCGCCCGCGCGGGTGAGGCGGGGCCCGAGCGCCCGGAGGAGCCGGGCGCGGGTGCGGGCGTCGAGGGCGCGGCTGTCGCGCACGGACCAGCGGAGGCTCACGCGGGTGCTGCGCCGGTTGACGTTCTGCCCTCCCGGTCCGCCCGCGCGGCTGGCGCGCTCCTCGAGCTCGTCCGCGGGGAGGGTCGGGCCGCCGGGGATGCGGAGGTCGCCCGGCTCGGCGGCGGGGCCGGTCACGCGGCGAGCTGGCGCTCGATGAGCCGCCGCCAGGTGGCCTCGGGCTGGGCGCCGACGAGCGCGAAGTCGAGCCCCGGAGGTCGAATGGCGGGCACGCCCGTGACGCCGATCTCGAGGGCCTCGCGGTGTTCCTCGAGGACGGCACGGCGAAGCGCCGGGTCGGCCGGGTCCGGAAGCGCGGCCTCGGGGAGGCCGGCTTCGAGCCAGGCGTCGCGCAGCACCTCCTGCTCGGCCACGTCGCGGCTTTCCGCGAAGGTGGCCCGGAAGAGGACCCCGGCCAGGCGGAAGGGGGCGGCCGGATCCTCGGCCCGCTCGCGGGCGGCGCGGTGGAGCACCTGGGCGGGAAGGCTCCACGCCCGGGGCGCGCGCGGCGCGCGCCAGGGCCGGAAGGTGCAGCGGGGCTCCTCGCGCGCGAGCCCCTCGTAGCGCGCGAAGCGGCGCCGCACGCGCTCGAGGTCGGAATCGGGAGCGGGCTCCGGCCGGAGCAGGAAGGCGCGGCCCTCGAGCTCGAGGTCGTCTCCGAAGGCCTCCTCGAGCGCCGCGAGGCGCACGTGGCCCACGTAGCACCAGGGGCAGAGGAAGTCCTGGTAGACGACGAGGCGGACGGGCTTCACACACGCGCCTCCGCGCCCGCCGGGCCGGAACCGCCCTCCGGCGCCTCGCCACCGGCGTCGCCCTCCGGCGGCCCCGAGGCAGCGTCACCGATTCGGAAGAGCCGCCGGGTGCGGTCCTCCCATTTCGTCACCGGAAGGGTTTCGCGCACCCGGGCCACCTGCCGGAGCATCTCGAGCTTCTCCTCCCGCCCGGAGGACCACTCCTCGGCGAAGCGGCCGCTGCGGATCTCCTCGAGGACGGCCTCCATCCGCCGCGCGAGCTCGGGCCGGAGGTCGGCGAAGCGCGCCGCCCGCGTGATGGTGCCGTACTGGCTCGTCTGGGAGTGGAGGGCGTGCTGCCGGAGCATGCCGAGCTCCCGGATCTTCTCGAAGCTGTAGGCGAGCTCGCCGGAGAGGTAGAGCTCGAGGAGCACGGCCTCCGGCGGGAAGCCCGCCTTCACCAGCACGTCGATGGCGGTCATCATGACCTGTCCGAAAGCGGGCCCGAAGGCCTGCTCGGTGAAGAGATCGAGCGTGGCCTCGTCCCGGAGGTCCATCTCGAGGCAGCCGGCCCGGGTGCTGCCGATCGCCTTCGCGAGGCCGAGCATCCGCTCGCGGGCGCGGCCGGTGGCGTCCTGGTGGATGCCCACGAAGCTCGGGAATCCCTCGCCGCCGAGGTAGCTCTCGCGCACTCCCGCGCCGATCATGCGCGGCGCGATCATCACCACGTCC
>JALSIO010000300.1 GCA_026989995.1 Myxococcales bacterium | reverse complement strand
CGGGTCCCCGATCTCACGGAGGACCAGGCGGGGGCGCTCGCACCCCTGAGCCGGGCCGTCCGGGAGCGCCGCGCCGAGGTCTTCCTCCTGCACGGCGTGACCGGAAGCGGGAAGACGGAGATCTACCTGCGGGCGATCGCAGAGGCGCTCGCGCTCGGCCGCCAGGCGCTCGTCCTCGTCCCGGAGATCACCCTCACCCACCAGATCCTGGGGCGGCTTCGCGCGCGCTTCGGGGATGTGCTCGCGGTCCTCCACAGCGGGCTGCGACCCGGCGAGCGGGTTTCGGAGTGGCGCCGGCTCCGGCGGGGCGAGGTCCCGATCGCCGTGGGAGCGCGCAGCGCGCTTTTCGCTCCTCTCGGCGACCTCGGCCTGATCGTCATCGACGAGGAGCACGATCCCGCCTACAAGAACGGCGAGGGCTTCCGGTATCACGCGCGGGATCTCGCCCGGCGCCGGGCACGGGCCGCCGGCTGTCCGCTCGTCCTCGGCTCGGCCACGCCCTCGCTCGAGACCCGCCACGCCGCCGAGGTGGGGGAGCTCACCCGGCTCGTCCTTCCCCGCCGCGTCGGGGGACGCCCCCTCCCCTCCGTGGAGATCGTGGATCTCGACCGCGAACGGGCCGTGCTTCCCTCCGGGCGCAAGCTCATCCTCTCGCGATCGCTCGAAAGCGCGCTCCGCCAGACCCTCGCGGAGGGAGGCCAGAGCATCCTGCTGCTGAACCGGCGGGGCTTTTCCACGCAGGTCCTCTGCTTCGAGTGCGGCCGCGCCGAGCGCTGCGACCACTGCGACGTGGCGCTCGTCTTCCACGCCGGCGAGCGCCTGCTGCGGTGCCACTTCTGCGACCACACCCGCCCGCCGCCGGGGACCTGCCCCGGCTGCGGAGCGCCGGACACGGCGCTTCTCGGGGTGGGGACCCAGCGCGTGGAGGAGGAGGTGCGGACCCGCCTTCCCGAGGCGCGCATCCTGCGGCTCGACCGGGACACGGCAGCCCGCCGCGGGTACACCGAATCGGTGCTCCGCCGGCTCCGGCGGCGCGAGGTGGACATCGTGATCGGCACCCAGATGGTGGCCAAGGGCCACGACTACCCCGGCGTGCAGCTCGTCGGGGTGATCGCCGCAGACCTCGGGCTGCACATCCCGGACTTCCGCGCCGCCGAGCGGACCTTCCAGCTGCTGACCCAGGTGGCGGGCCGGGCCGGCCGCGGCACGCGGCCCGGGCGGGTCATCATCCAGACCTGGTCTCCCGACCACTACGCGATCCGCCCCGTGCGCGACCACGACTACGAGGCCTTCTACGCCCGGGAGCGGGAGCACCGCAAGGCGCTCGGCTTTCCCCCCTTCGGCGCCCTGGCCCTCGTGCTCACCTCGAGCCCCGATCCCGCCCGCGCCGAGGCGTCTGCGCGGGCGCTGGCGGCGGCAGCCCGGGAGGGCGCCCGCAACCTCGAGGTGCTCGGGCCCGCCCCCGCCCCCCTGGCCCGGCTCCGCGGCCGCTCGCGGTTCCAGGTCCTGATCAAGGGTCCCGACCCCGCCGGGGTCCTCGAGGCGGCGCGGCGGGCGGCACGGGCTGCGGAGGAGCAGCCGCGGGACGTGCGGTCCGTGGTGGACCCGTCTCCCTACCAGCTTCTCTGAGCTTCCCGAGCTGCCCGGGGAGCTCCGGGGCTGCTCCAGGAGCTTCGGGCGACGGGTGGTGGCGCGGGCCCGCGCCCCCGGCCACCCGTGCCCCCCGCGGGACCCGCCTGCTACCCTCGGCGCATGGCGCTGCGCGAGGTGCTCAAGTTTCCCGATCCCCGTCTCCGGCAGGTCTCGGAACCGGTTTCCGAGGTCACGCCGGAGCTGCGGGAACTCGCCCGCGACATGCTCGAGGTCATGTACGACGAACCCGGAATCGGCCTCGCGGCACCGCAGGTGGGCGTGCCGCAGCGGCTGGTGGTGATGGACACCGAGTGGAGCGAGGAGGGAGGCCGGCGCAATCCCCGGGTGCTCGTCAACCCGCAGATCGTCCACCGGGAGGGCCGCATCGTCTGGACCGAGGGCTGCCTCTCGGTGCCCGACTTCCAGGCGGAGGTGGAACGCTCGGAGCGGGTGCGGGTCGTCGCCCGCGACCTCGACTGGAAGGAGCTCGAGATCGACGCCTCGGGCCTCGAGGCGGTCTGCCTGCAGCACGAGATCGACCACCTCGACGGGATCCTCTTCATCGACCGCATCAGCCGGCTCAAGCGCAGCCTCTACGTGAAGAAGCGCAAGAAGGCGCTCCGACTCGAGGAACAGGAGCAGGCGCGGCCCGGAAGCCTCTGAGGACCGATACGCTGCGGATCGTCTTCTTCGGGACGCCCGCCTTCGCCGTCCCCACGCTGGAGCGCCTCCTCGCCGGCCCCCATCCCGTGGTCGGCGTGGTGAGCCAACCGGATCGGGAGCGCGGACGGGGACGGCGCCGACAGCCCTCTCCCGTCTCGGAGGTCGCCCGCGCGCACGGGTTGCCCCTGTTCCGCCCGGAGCGCGTCGTCGAGTGCGAGGCCACCCTCCGGGAGCTCGCCCCCGACCTCGGGGTGGTGGTCGCCTTCGGGCAGTTCTTCCCGCGCCGGATCCGGGAGCTTCCCTCCCTCGGCTATCTCATCAACGCCCACGCGAGCCTCCTTCCCCGGCATCGGGGCGCAGCCCCCATCGCGTGGGCCATTCTCGAGGGCGACCCGGAGACCGGGATCTCCGTCATGCGGGTCGAGCGCGAGATGGACGCGGGTCCGGTGATGCTGGAGCGGCGGACTCCCATCGGTCCGGAAGAGACCCGCGGCGAGCTCGAAGAACGGCTCGCCCGGCTCGCCGCCGAGGCGACGGCCGAGGCCGTGGCCCGCATCGCGGCCGGCGAGGCCCGCTTCGAGCCCCAGGATCCGGCCCGGGCGACCGAGGCGCCCCGGATCACGCGGAGGGACGCGTGGCTCGACTTCCGGGAGCCGGCCGACGCGCTGGTCCGGCGCGTGCGCGCCATGGCCCCCTCCCCGGTCGCCTTCACCACCCTCGACGACGAGCCCCTGCGGATCCACCGTGCCGCCGCCGACCCCGCGGCTGTCGACCGGCCACCCGGCACCGTACACCGCTCCCGCGACGGGCTCGCGATCGCGACCGGCCGCGGATGGCTCGTCCCCCTCGTGCTCCAACGGGCCGGGGGCCGCCCGCTCGAGACCGCCGCCTTCCTCCGGGGTCGGGCAATTCCCGACGGCGCGCGGCTCGGCGAGGGCGGCCCGCCGGACCCCGAAGGCACCCGGTGAGGCCACGGGCCGCGGCTTCGCACCGCGCGTGCACCCGCTCCGCACCGGGAGCTCCCGCGCAGCCGGCGCCCTGGCGAATCTTCGGGGCGACCGCGCGAGCGCGGGAAGCTAGAATCGATCCCATGAAGGTCGGCCGCGGAGGCGCGCGTCCGCATCGCGGACGCCCCCTGCGCCGGGGAGCGGGTCCCGGTGCGGTGGTCCGCGAACGAACCGGAGCCGAGACACCCCGCGAGGCGGACCGCGCGACACCCCGAAGGCGGGGGGGAGCGCCCACCCAGGCCCGACTCGTGGCCCTCCGGGTTCTCGAACGGGTGGAGCGGGCCCGTGCCTACGCCGACCTGGCCCTCCACGCCGCCCTGCAGCGCGCG
>JALSIO010000299.1 GCA_026989995.1 Myxococcales bacterium | reverse complement strand
TGCGCTCGTAGTCGCCGACCACGGCGTCCTCCGAGAAATCGCCGATGAAGAGGTCGCTCCCGGCGCCGCCGAGCATCAGGTCGAGGCCCGGCCCCCCGACGAGCCGGTCGGGCGACCCGGCGAAGAAGAACGTCTCGGCCTGGGCCACGGCACCGGAGGCGAGTCGCACCCGCCCCCCGTCTCCGATCAGGGCGTCGTCTCCGGCGCCGCCGTCGAGGTCGTCGGAGCCGAGCCCGCCGAGGAGCGCGTCGCCTCCCGGCCCCCCGACGAGCCGGTCGCCGCCCGCCGGGCCGGCTCCCTCGGACTCGACGAGGGTGGGAACGCCCGCGGCGAACGCGATCCGGCCGCCATCGCCGACGGCGACGTCGTCGCCGTCTCCTCCGAGCAGCACGTCGCCGCCCTCGCCGCCGAGCAGCACGTCGACCCCGCCCTCGCCACCGAGGTGGTCGGACGCACCAGCCGGGTCGGGGCGCGTCGCGGCGAGCCGCGGCACGACCGCTCCGCCCGCGGGCCCGGCGAGATCGACCACGCCGCCATCTCCGAGAAGCAGGTCGTCGCCCGAGCCGCCCGCGAGGCGGTCCGACCGGCCACCTCCCACCAGCAGGTCCCGGCCCCCGCCTCCGAGGAGCACGTCTTCGCCCGGGGCCGCGTCACCCGCTCCCGAGACGCGGCGCACCTCACCGCCTTCGAGGGTCACCGCCGGGCTGTCGCCGAGAAGGATGTCGTCGCCGGCATCGCCCGCTAGGGAATCGCCCCGAGCGCCCCCGATCAGAAGATCGTTGCCGGGACCTCCGCGCAGCACGTCGGCACCGCCGACCGCGGGCTCGGTGAGGACGAGGGTCTGCCAGCTCGCATCCTCGCTCGCGGGAGGCAGCCCCGCCGTCACCCGCGCGTGATCGCCTACGAGCAGGTCGCGGCCTCCGTCGCCCGCGAGCTCGTCGTCGCCGCCCCCGCCGAGCAGCAGGTCACCACCCGCCCCGCCGGCAAGCGTGTCCGCGCCATCTCCCGCTGCGGCCTCGGAGGCCGCCTCGAGGGTGCCTTCGGCGACGCGCACCTCGATCCGCCCGCCATCCCCGAACAGCGCGTCGCGGCCCTCACCGCCGTCCAGCCGATCGTCGCCGCCACCCCCGAAGATCGCATCGTCCCCGGAGCCGCCCGTGAGCTCGTCGTCTCCGTCCGCCGCGCCGCGCACCGCCCGGCCCTCCACGAGGCCGAGCCCGAGGACCCACCGGGCCGACCCGGCGTCCCCGAACAGCACGTCGGCCCCAGTACCGCCGTCGAGAAGGTCCGCGCCCCCGCCGCCGAACAGGAGGTCCACGTCTCCGCCACCGTCGAGACGATCCGCCCCGTCGCCGGAACGCGACGCGGCGGAGGCGTCGCCGAACTCCCCCATCCCGCCATCGCCGAAGAGGAGATCGCGACCGGCACCTCCTTCGAGGACGTCGTCGCCAACGCCTCCCTCGAGGCGGTCGTCTCCCTCCTCTCCGACGAGCCGATCGTCGCCGGCGTCCCCCGCGAGCCGGTCGTCGCCACCCCCGCCCGCGAGGGCGTCGTCCCCCGCGCCGCCCGCGAGGTCGTCGGCGCCCGACTCTCCGAAGAGACGGTCGGGCCCATCCTCCCCGCGCAGGAGGTCCGCGCCCTCGCCGCCCCGGAGCTCGTCGTCGCCGGTCCCGCCGAAGAGGCGGTCGGCACCGAGGCCGCCCTCGAGACGGTCGCCATCGCCGCCGCCGAAGAGCGTGTCGCCGCCGTCGCCGCCGAAGAGGCGGTCGGCACCGAGGCCGCCCCGGAGCTCGTCGTCGCCGTCGCCGCCGAAGAGCTCGTCCCCACCGGCGTCCCCGAAAAGCCGATCCGATCCGGCCTCGCCCTCGAGGCGGTCCGCACCGGAACCGCCTCGGAGCTCGTCGTCGCCCGTGCCACCGAGCAGAAGGTCGGCACCCTCGCCGCCGAGGAGCAGGTCCGCACCCGTGCCGCCGTGGATCGCATCCGATCCGGCCCCGCCCTCGAGGCGGTCCATCCCGTCGGCTCCCTCGAGCAGATCGTCGCCGTCGCCGCCGAGGAGCAGGTCGTTCCCGGGGCCGCCCTCGAGGCGATCGGAACCCGTGCCGCCGAGGAGCTCGTCGTCGTCCGCGTCCCCGGCGAGGAGATCGGCGCCGGGGCCGCCCTCGAGGCGGTCCGCGCCGGCACCTCCCGCGAGGTCGTCGTCGCCGGCGTCGCCGAGCAGGACATCCGCGCCGCCGCCGCCGCGGAGCGCATCCACGCCTTCGCCCCCGTGGAGCTCGTCGTCGCCACCCCCGCCTTCGAGGAGGTCGTCGCCGCGGCCGCCCTCGAGGTGATCGCGGGCGTCGCGCCCCATGAGCCGGTCGGCCCCCTCGCCACCGCGGAGCACGGAGGCCGCGCCTCCGCCCACGAGCACGTCGTCGCCGGCGTCGCCGTCGAAGGTGACGGGGCCGCTCGTGGTGGCGTCGGCCTCGAGGCGATCGGAGCCCTCACCACCCCGCACCTCGATCGGCACGGTGGTGCCCGAGAAGCTCACCTGGTCGTTGCCGAGCCCGCCGTCGCCCACGATGCGGGTCACGCCCTCGTAGATCTGGGTGATTCCGAAGGCCGTCACCGCGACGGTGCTGCCCGAGCCGCTCACCGCAAAGACCTCGTCGCCGTCTTCCGTGTTCCCGAGGCCGCGGGCCGCGGCTGCGGGGCCCATGTTCAGCCGGAGCACCCCGCCGCCGAGGTCGGTGGCGAGCGCCGGCTCCGCCGGGCGGTCGGGCCAGTCCACGAAGAGGAAGTCCCAGCGGTTCGACCAGACACTTTCCCACTTCCCCACCGGGTACCAGAACACCTCCACGCCGCCGACCTTCTCGTGCTTCCAGTCGGCGAGGGGGTTCCAGACGTCCACGGAGACGGAGGCGTCCACACCGAGCTGCACGCTGGCGTTGAAGAGGTTCAGCGCCCGGGTGAAGTCGTCGAAGTCGCCGAGGATCCTCGCGATGTCGGTGATCCGGAGTTTTCCGTCCGGGGTGGGGTCGTTCAGGTCGATGAAGCCGGAGAATTCGAGGGAGCCGCTCGCGGAGCCGCGGACGACCGCCAGGCTGGCGCCGCCGCTGATGCCGAAGTTCCCCCCGATGGAGAGCTCCCTCACGTCCTCGCCGGCGTCGTTCCAGTCCCGGAGGAAGAAGCCGTCGAAGGGGAGCAGGAAATCCTCGGCGTCGAGCGGCTCGCCGGAGCGCACCCGCTCCGAGAACTGCCGCACCCCCGCCGTGTCGAAGCCGAAACCGAAGTTCGCGGAGAACTGGAAGTCCCCGGACACGGAGAAGTCGATGCGGGTGGGCACCGGGATCGGGGGCGGCGGGATCTCCACCGAAAGTCCCAACCCGATGTCGACCTCGATGGACGGCAGGGTGTAGCGGACGATGTCGACGTCCTGGCCGAGCAGGAGCCGGAAGGCCGAGCTCGGCGCGAAGAGCGGGAACTGGAGCGCGGCGCCGGGGGCGTTCAGGCTGTCGAAGAAGCGCTGCGTGGCGGAAAGCGAACCCGGCGAGAGGGATCCCGAGCCGGTGCGGACCCGCGAGTCGAGGTCGCGGGTGGAGACGGGGTCGCTCGAGACCGGGCCGCCCGAGCTCGACTGCGCCGCGAGGCGG
>JALSIO010000298.1 GCA_026989995.1 Myxococcales bacterium | reverse complement strand
GCGCGAGCGCGGCATCGAGCCGGGTCTCGTCAACCGCGTGGTGGTGGAGTCGGGGCCCTCCGGCGCATGGGCGCGCCTCGAACGCGGCGAGATCGACCTCGAGCGCTTCCACCGGGACTTCGACCGCGAATGCGCGGCCGCCGGGGCGGCGCTCTCGAGCCGCGAGCTCTTCGCGCGCATGGCGGAGGCAGCGCAGCCCCACCCGGCCATGGTCCGGGCACTCGGCGAACTCCGGCGTGCGGGGCTCGCCACCGCCGCGCTCACCAACAACTGGGCCGGAGACGGCGATCGCCTCGCACCGATCCGCGATGCCTTCGACGTCTTCGTCGAGTCGAGCCGGGTGGGCCTGCGGAAGCCGGACCCCGGGATCTACCGGCTGGCCCTCGACCTGCTCGAAGTGGAGCCCGCACAGGCGGTCTTCCTGGACGACATCGGAAGGAACCTGAAGCCCGCGCGCGCCCTCGGGATGGCCACCATCAAGGTGGACGACCCCGTGGAGGCCCTCGGCGCCCTCGGCCGCCTGCTCGGCCTCGAGCTCGCCCGCGCACGGGCTCCGCGCGGCTGAAGGCGCCGGGCCCACCTGCTACGCTCGCGCCATGTCCGAAGACGCGGGGCCGGGTGCGGAGAGGACGGGGCAGCCGCGACCGGCCGAAGAGACCCCGGCGACGGCTGCCCGCCCGAGCCCGCCCCCCCCGGCGCCGGGACCGGGTGCCGGCGTCGAGGAGGAGGGGCCCGCCGGGCCGCCGCCCACCCCCTTCGAGAACCCCTGGTTCCTTCCGGTGATGCTGCTGCTGCTCGCCTTCTATCTGGGCTACGACGGCTTCCTGAATCCGGACTTTGCAGCCGAGCACCCCGAGGACGCGTACTGGAACCGGCAGGTGGGGGTCTACTTCCTTCTCTGGGCGCTCGGCGGATTCTTCGAGGCCGCCACCGGCCGTTTCCTTCCCTACCTCTTCCCCTCGCTCACCGCGCTGCTCGGAGCCTGGTTCGCCTGGGACGGGTACGGCAACCCGGCCTTCTCGGCCCGTTATCCGGAGATGCTCCCCTACTACCGGGCCATCGCCTGGATCCTGCTCGCGGTCTCCCTCGTCTCGGCGGCACGCCACGCGCTGCGTCGGCGCAGGGAGAGGTCCTGAGCGCTCGGCCCCGTCGGCTGTCCCGGGCCGCGGCGCTCCTCACCCTCGCGCTGCAGATCTCCGCCTGTGCCGTCTCCCCGCCGCGTCCGCCTGGCGACGAGGAGCTCGTCCCCCCCGACGCACCGATCTACGACCCGCGGCTGCGCAACCTCGACCCCGCCGACCTCGACCTCGGACACTTCTGGCACGCGCTTCCCGCCGACGCGCCACCGGCGCCGGTTCCCCTGCACAGCCACAGCTTCGCGCGGGTGGCCGCCCGCAGTCGCGCCGGAGTGGTCAACATCTACACCCGCCGGGTGGAGCGGCGGGACCTCCTGCTCGGCCTGCACCCGAACGATCTCCTGCCAATCCGCATCCCGGTGGTCTCGGCGCTGCTCGACGCGATTCCCTTCCAGGTTCCGGTGCCCTTCCGGGACGAGGGAACGAGCCTGGGATCCGGCTTCCTGCTGAACACCGGGGGCTACGTCCTCACCAACGCCCACGTGGTGCAGAACGCCACCGACATCCGGCTGGTGCTCGGCACCGGCGAGGCCGAGGCCCGGATCATCGGCCTCGATCCGCTCACCGACACCGCCCTGCTGCACTTCGAACCCGAGGGCCCGCTACACCCCCTTCCCCTCGGCGACTCGGACGCCGTCGAGATCGGCGAGCTCGTCCTCGCCCTCGGAAACCCCCTCGGACTCCAGCACACGGTCACCTCCGGCATCGTGAGCGCAAAGGAGCGGGTGGTGCCGGGCGAGGCCGGCCAGCTGCTCGACTTCCTGCAGACGGACTCCGCCATCAACCCGGGAAGCAGCGGGGGGCCACTGCTCAACCTCCGCGGCGAGGTGGTGGGAATCAATACGGCGCTCGTGTCCGAGGCTCAGCTCATCGGCTTCGCCATCCCCATCAACACGGTCAAGGCCGTGATGCGGCTGCTCATCCTCGGCCCCGAGCGGCGGGGCTGGCTGGGGATCGCGACCGACCTGCCGCGGCGACCGGGGACGGCCGACGGCGTCGAGATCGCCGAGGTGCTGCCCGGGAGCCCCGCGGAGCGGGCCGGAATCCGCGCCGGCGACCGGATCGCCGCCGTGGACGGACGCCCGGTGCGAAGCCTGCTCGAGCTCCGCCGCCTCTCCCTCGGCTTCCTGGCCGGCGAGGAGGTGGCCCTCGACCTCGAGCGGGACGGGGCCGCCCTGCGCGTCACTGCGGTGCTCGCCCCGCTCCCACGCCGCTAGGTGCCGCGGCGGGCCCATCTCGCGGGCGACCGCTGCAAGGCCGTGCTCAGGGCGGGACCACCCGGGTGGGGGGTTCCGGCCCGCCGGCCGGGCCGCTGTCGACCACGGTACCGAGGCCGTTCGAGATCTTGAGGACGGCGGCCATCAGCCGGGCGAGGTCGGCTCCCTGGCTGAAGAAGTCGAGCCTTGCGTCGACGGGGCACCCCCCCATGCACCCACCGGTGGCCTCCTGGTAGACGCCCTGGAGGCGGTAGGAGGCAACCCCACCCTTCCCCGAGAAGAGATCGGCCGAGAGGCCGAGCGATCCGGTCCCGAAGGTGCCGAGCGCTGGCGAGTTCACCCGGCTCACCACGAGCTCGACCTGCTCGAGGCCGAAGTCGAGCGCCACGAAAGGCTCGAAGGTGCCCCCGTCGCTCAGGCCCGCGGCCGGCGAGGGGGTGGGGAACCACTCGTAGCGGCCGCCGAAGCTGGCGGTGAGGAAGCGCAGCTCGTCGAAGGTCGCCGGGTGCAGGTCGCCGCTCGGATCCGGCGGAAGCCCCGTCCCGCGCTGCTCGAAGAAGCCACCCTGGGCCTGGTCCTGCACCAGCAACCCGAGCGCGCCGAGCTCCCGGGCCGCGGCGGCGGCGGGTGCTGCGAGGTGCAGCGCCTGGCTCCGAAGCCGCCCCCCGGCGCGCGCCGCCGCCGGCCCCGCCCCCGGCGCGGGTGCGCGCGGCCGCGCCCCGGGCGCGAGCGGCGGCGCGAGGGCATCGAGGAAGGCGAGGTCCGCCGCATCCGGCCAGAAGGGCGGAGCCGGCGGACTCGCCGCGTCCGGGATGCGCACGGCGAAGCCGCTGCGCCGGATCGAGCGCGAGACGCCGAGATGGACGACTTCGAGGGCTCCCTCGCGGGCCCCCGGATCCCGGTCGGCGCCGGGCCCGAGCAGGACCACGAGGGACCCACCGCTCGCCGCGTCGGCCTGCACCGCCACGAGGGTCCCGCGGATGCCGAGGTTTCCCGCCGGGAGCTCCACCTCCATGGCTTCCGGGCGGCGGCGCGCGATCCGGCCGGTCACGAAGCGGAACACGCCATCGAGCAGACGCGCCCGCACCCGGCCGGAATCGTCGGCCGGATCGTAGACGAACTCGTCGACCACGAGCCGGCTGCGGGGCCCCACGGTGAAGATGGTCTCGTCCCGGAGCAGGATCTGGAGGGTCGAATCGGGACCGGTCACGATCTCGTCACCGAGCCAGATGGCGTCGCCCCCCGCGAGGGGCCGGGCCGGTTCGGGGGCCCGCGACAGCTCCACCGT
>JALSIO010000297.1 GCA_026989995.1 Myxococcales bacterium | reverse complement strand
CCGCTGGTGTAGAGCTGGAAGGCGGTGTCCTCCTCGCCGCCCTCGGCGCGGGGGTCGGCGTCGGAGGCGCCCTCGAGGAAGCGGTCGTAGGCGAGCCAGCCGGTCCGCGGGGTCCCGAAGGTCACCACCTCCTTGAGATGCCGAAGCCCACCCGCCACCTCGTCCACGGCGTCGGCGAAGGCATCGCCCAGGAAGAGAAAGGGGCTGCGGGCGTCGTCGAGCACGAAGGCGATCTCGGGCGGGGCCAGGCGCCAGTTCACCGGGGTGTAGACCCCGCCGGCGCGGACCGTCCCGAAGAGCACCTCGAAGAAGCGATCGTGGCCCTTGTCGAGGATGGCGACGCGGTCCCCGGGCCGGAGCCCCCGGGCGATGAGCGCGGCCGCCACCCGGCTCGCCGCCCGGTCGAGCTCGCGGTAGGTGGTGGCCCGGCCCGCGTGGCGGATCGCCACCCGATCCGGGTGCTGGCGCGCGCGCCAGCGGAGCAGCTCCGAGACGGTCCGGGGCATCGATCCCCCCTCTCCTCCGGGCCCACCCGGACCGGGCTGCCGGCCCCACCCGAGCCCGCCCAGCCCGCCCGCTTCCCCTCCGCCCCGCCGCCGATCCGGGCGGAGAGGGCGCGCGGGAGGCCGCGACCCGCCCCGCCTCCCGCTCCGAAGGCCACCTGCCGCAACTTCGCATCCTACACCGAATCGAGGTCCACGCGGAAGGTCTCGATGTAGGGCTCGAAGCGCCGGAGCACGTCCTGGGGCTCGAGACCCCAGGCGGAGAGATCCGCGGGGCGGGGTTCCCGGAGCTCCCGGCGGCGGTGGGCGCGAATCCAGGCCGCCATGGCATCGCGGCCCTCCGCGCTCATCCCGATCCCCGCCCGCTCGTAGATCTCCTCCACCGCCCGCAGGGGATCGGCGACGAAGTCGCGGAAGCGAAGGTCGATGAAGTCCGGGGCCCCGGGGGCGGCGCGGAAGCGGAGCAGCCGGTCGGTGTAGTCGCCGAGGAGGCCCAGGATGCTCTGCCCGACCTCGCGGAGGTCCACCTCGTCGCTCCCCATCCGTCGGAGCGTGGTCGCGAGCTTCAGGTTGGAGTGCAGGACTTTCCGAGGATCCCGGTGGAGCTGCACGAAGATCGCGTCCGGCAGCACCGCGTGCAGGTGCTCCATGTAGAGCAGATGCGGCGAGTTCTTGAGCACCCAGCGGCGCCCCGGGTCGGCCGCCTCGAGGAGCCCGAGCTGCAGCCGGTAGTAGCGGTAGGTCTCGGCGATGCCGGGGTCGTCCCGGACCCATGCGTAGTAGGAGGGAACGCGGTACGAGTAGATCTCGTGGGGAGCCCGGAAGTCGTTGGAGATCAGCCAGTGGCACTCGTCCGGCTCCTCGGCCCCGTAGAGGTGCATCTCGAGCACCTCCCCCGGCCGCGCCCGGGTCAGCGCCCGCTCGCGCTCGATCCGGGGATCCCCCTCGTGCGAGCCGGGACCGGGCGGGGGGATGGGATGCTTGGCGAACCAGGCGAGCAGCGACCGGTTGGCCGGATCCCGCTCGAGGATGAACCCCAGGGCCGTCTGGCCCGTCCGCGGCAACGTGGCGAGCATCAGCGGCTGCGGGAGCGGCTGATTCCGCACCTCCGGGTGGCGCGCGACCCAGTCCTCGATCTCGAGCCGGTTCACCAGGTGGTCGAGCAGGCGCATGCGCAGCACGGCGACCCCCGCCGCGTTCGGCGCGGCCTGCTCGCGCACCGAGGCCAGGAGCCGCTCGAGGGCCTCGCGCCAGCTCCCCCGCCCGAAGTCCGAAAGGCCGGCGCGCGCCCGGGCTTCCTCGAGGAGCGGTTCCACCTCGAGCGAGGCCGCGGCCCCGGATCCGCCTCCCACCGCCATCGAAGCCCCCCTTCCGCCCGGTCCGCGCCCGCCGCCCCGAGGCGGCGCGCCCCCGTCCGCCGGCCCTCACGCGGCGATCCGGCGCCGGCTGCCGGGTCGGGGCAGCGTAGCAGCCCGGTCCCGACGCTCCGGCGGGGCCGCGGGAGCTCGGGGGCGGTGCGAGGCCGCGGCCCCGCCCTCCCCCAGGGCGGCCGCGCTTGAGCGCCCGCTCCGGCGTGCCGATCCAACGGGCGGCGCGGGCTGGGGCCCCGGCCCGCACCGCCCGGAGGGAGCCATGCCCCGGAACCGCACGCCGCGCCTCCCGTTCGCCGCGGTCCTCGCCGCCGGAGTGCTCGCCGCTGCGCCGCAGGCCGTGCAGGCCGCGGGGCCGCAGCCCACCGAGCCCCGGGCGCTCCACGAGATCGAGCCCGAGGAGCCCCGGAACCTGGAGGAGATCGAGCCCGCCGACCCGGTGCCCGTGGAGGAGGCCGAGTCCCGCCCCGGCGCCTGGCAGCCACCGCCCTGCGACACCCTGCCGCCGTCCGTGCGCAGCGAACCGCTTCCGCCCCGGGGCGACGTGCGCGGGTGGGAATCGCTCCTCGCGCGGGCGCGGGCGCGCATCGCGGAGACCGCGGCCGCCCTCGCCGAGGCCGAGGCGGCCTACTCCCGCGATCGCACCCACCGCAAGCAGGCCGGCGCGGATCGGGCCCGCCTCATCGCCGAGCTCGAAGCCGCCCGGCTCGAGCACGCCCGGGCGCTCTGCGAGATCCCGGAGCTCGTCGAGCGCGCCCGCCGCGCGGGGGTGCCGCCGCGGATCCTGCTCGACTACGAGTAGGGGCCGAGCTCACGCGGGCGGGCGGGGGCCGCGGGCGGCTTCGCGTCCCGCCCCCTTTCCCCCTTCCGCCTTCCGGGCCGGCATCCGATCCCATCCGATCCCCATCCCCGGCCTTCCCGCCGTGCGGCTCCCCGGCAGGCGACCGCCCCGGGCGAGGCGGCGGGCAGGGGCACGGCGCCGCCTCCTTCAGGTAGTGTGCTCCGGCTCGAGCTTCCGCCGTCGCAGGCGGCGCAGGAAGCGGCGCACGAGACCCGGACGCGCGCCCCGCCTCTCCGAACCTCCGGGCCGCGGCCGAGGGGGCCGCGCCGGGCCCGGGGCCCGCGCCGGCACCGCCCCGGCCGCTCCGCGCCGCGCCTGCGCCCGGGCCACCGCCCCCCCGGTGTCGACCGGCTCCCCGGGCGCCGGCGCGGGGCACTCGGGTTCGAGCCACGCCACCCGATCGGGCGGATCAGTCGGCATCGCCGTCCTCGAGCCCGAAGGCGAAGCCGCCGTCCCGGCCGGCCGGGCCGGAGAGCCCCGCCCGCACGAGCGCCCCCCGGCGACCGCCGGACTCCACGCCACCCGCCGGACGCGCGCGGGTGGAGGCCCAGGACCGGAGTGCCGCCACCTCCTCCGCGGAAGTGACCGAAAGCGGTGTCGTCTCGGCGAGTGCGGCGAAGAGGTCCTCGTCGGCGAGCTCGCGGCCGGCCTCGAAGGCGCGGAAGAGCCCCTCCACCACGCAGTGCTCGAGCTCGGCGCCGCTGTAGCCCGCGCTCGCGCCAGCGAGACCGGCGAGGTCGAACTTCTCCGGATCCCGGCCCCGGCGCGCGAGATGGATGCGCAGGATCTCGGCCCGTGCCCGCCGGTCGGGCAGGTCCACGAAGAAGGTCTCGTCGAAGCGCCCCCGGCGAAGCAGCTCGGGAGGCAGCGCCTCGACCCGGTTGGCGGTGGCCACCACGAAGACGCTCCCCCGGCGTTCCTGCATCCAGGTGAGCAGTGTC
>JALSIO010000296.1 GCA_026989995.1 Myxococcales bacterium | reverse complement strand
GGGACCTCCGCGTCGGCGGGGCCGCGGCCCGCCGGTCGGGGTTCAGCGTCGGGCGGGCGCGGTGCGCGGGCTCGCGCGGGAGGGGTCGCGGAGCACCTCGAGCAGCTCGCCGCCGTACCGCTCGACCCGCGCCGGGCCGATGCCGTGCACCTCGAGGAGGGCGTCCCGCGAGCGCGGGGCGTGGGCGGCGAGCTCGCGGAGGGTGCGGTCGCTGGCCACGACGTAGGGCGGGACGCCGTCGCTGCGGGCCCGGGCGAGGCGCCAGGCGCGGAGGGCCTCGAAGCGGGCGCGGGCGGCCGGGTCGTCGCCCGGGTTGGTGGGGTCGCCCGCGGAGGCGGCCGCCGGGGAGGCGGAGCCCGGGGTGGGCCGGGCGCCGGCGGGTGCGCGCGGGCGGCGGCGCGAGGGGGTGGGGGCGTCCTCGGGAAGGAGCACCCGTCCGGGCTCGGCGCCCTGCATGACGCGGGTGCCGCGGAGAGTGAGGGCGGCGGTGGGGCGGTCGCGGCCGGTGAGCTCGACGAGGCCGGCGGCGACGAGGCGGCGGAGGAGGGCGCGGACGAAGTCGGGGGAGCGCTCGCGCAGGATGCCGAAGGTGGGCGTGCGGTCGAGCCCGCTGCGCAGGAGGCGCGGATCGGGTCGGCCGAGGAGGAGCTCGGCGGCGGCGCCGAGGCCGAAGCGCGCGCGCAGGCGGGCCACGGCGGAGAGGGCCTTGCGGACGAGCAGCTCGGCCTCGGTGCGCTCCGCCTCGGTGGGGGCGCTCCGGAGGGCGAGGCAGTTGTCGCAGCGGCCGCAGCCGCCGAGGGTCTCGGCTTCGTCACCGAAGTAGCGCAGGATGGCGTCGTGGCGGCAGCTCCCGCTCTCGGCGTAGCGCAGGAGCTCGAGGAAGAGGCCCCACTTGTGCTGGAAGAGGGGGTCGGCGTCGGGGTCGGCCCCGGCCCCGCTGCCGAGGTCGCGCTCGAGGAGGCGGCGGCGGAGGGCGAGGTCGTCGGGGCCGTGGAGGAGGAGGCCCACGGCGGGCCGGCCATCGCGGCCGGCACGCCCCACCTCCTGGTAGTAGGCCTCGAGGGAGCCGGGCGGGGCGAGGTGGACGACGGCGCGGACGTCGCTCCGGTCGATGCCCATGCCGAAGGCGTTGGTGGCGACGACGACCTCGAGCTCGCCCGCGGTGAAGGCGGCCTGCACGCGGTCCCGCTCCTCCGCGGCGAGGCCCGCGTGGTAGGCGGCGGCGCGGTAGCCCCGGGCGGCGAGGCGACGGGCCTCCTCCTCGGCGGCGCGGCGGGTGGGGGCGTAGACGAGGGCGGTGCCGTCGGTGCGGCCGGGGGGCCCGGGGGCCTCCGCGAGGGCGGCGTCGACCCGGGCGGCGCGGTCGCGGCGGCCGCGGACGGCCTCGGCCCGCAGCGCGAGCTCCGGGCGGGCGAAGCCGTGGACGTGCTGGGGGGTGTCGGCGGGGAGGCCGAGGCGCGCCAGGATCTCGTCGCGCACGGCGGGAGTGGCGGTGGCGGTGCAGGCGAGCACGCGCGGCACGCGCAGCTCGCGGAGGAGCGCGCCGAGCTCGAGGTACTCCGGTCGGAAGTCGTGGCCCCACTCGCTGATGCAGTGGGCCTCGTCGACGGCGACGAGCGGGCAGTCGAGCTCGGCGAGCAGCGCCCGGAAGCCGGGGAGGAGCGCCCGCTCGGGCGCGGCGTAGACGAGGTCGAAGGCACCCGCGGCGATGCGCGCGAGGCGGCGGCCGGCCTCGGCGCGCTCGAGGGTGGAGGCGAGGTAGGTGGCGCGCACGCCCCGCGCCTCGAGCGCCTCGACCTGGTCGCGCATGAGGGCGATCAGGGGCGAGATCACGAGGGTGGTCCCGGGGAGCACGAGGGCGGGGAGCTGGTAGGCGAGGCTCTTGCCCCCGCCGGTGGGGGCCACGAGCAGCAGGTGACCCCGCGCGAGGAGGATCTCGACGGCCTCGCGCTGGCCGGGCCGGAAGGCCGTGTAGCCGAGGCGGGCGAGGGCGGCGTCGAGGGCGCTTGCGTCCGGGGCGGTGCGGGGCGCCGCAGCAGGGCCGCCCGGGGCGTCGCCGGCGGGGCCCCGGGCGGGAGGGTCGGTGTGCCGGCGGGGCGCGGCGGCGGCGCCCTCGCCGGGTCCTTCGGGGCCTGCGGGCGAGCGGGGGCGGCCTTCCACGCGGGCCTCCGCGGGACCGGAGCTAGGGCTTGGGCTCCACGACGATGCGGGCGCGCTCGATCACGAGCGGCTCGGTGGGGCGCCCGCTCCGGGTGCCCCGCTTTTCGAGCTCGCGGAGCGTCTCCATCCCCTCCACGACCTCGCCGAAGATGGTGTGCTTGCCGTCGAGCCAGGGCGTGGGCACGAAGGTGAGGAAGAACTGGCTGCCGTCGGTGCCGGGGCCGGCGTTGGCCATGGAGAGGAGCCCCGGCCGGTCGTGACGCACCTTCGGGTCGAACTCGCCAGCGTACTTGTAGCCCGGACCGCCGGTGCCCCGCCCGAGGGGATCGCCGCCCTGGGCCATGAACTGCGGGATGACGCGGTGGAAGGGCACGCCGTCGTAGAAGCCGAGCCGGGTCAGGTAGATGGTGCTCGAGACGTGCATGGGCGCGACCTCGGGCAGGAGCCGGATGCGGATGGGGCCGACGTTGGTCTCGAGCTCCCAGAAGTAGGCGTGCTTCGGATCGAAGGCGACCTTGGGCGGCTTCGGGAGGTGGGTCTTCCACTCCGGCCGGCTTCGGTCGACCTTCTGCTCGGCGATGAACGCGTCGATCGCGGCGAGCGCCACGTCCTTCTCCTTCTCCTGCTTCGCGGCCTCGGCGGCCTCGGCCAACGCTCCGCCCGCGAAGGCGGCGGCGAGGAGCACCGAGGCGGCCAGGGCGCAGGGGAGGACGGAGAAGGCGGGCGCCCGGCGGCCCGCGTCGCCGCGTCCGTGGCTGCCGGGCGTTCGCACCCGCTTCCGACCTCGTGCCATGCCCCCTCCCTCCGACGGGCCGGAGGGTAGGGGGGCTCCCCGGCGCGGGCCACCCGTGGCGCGCGGCGGGAGGTCTGCGCCACCATGGGCGGCCGGTGCCGGGCGCGAAGCGCGCCCGGCGGGCGGTGCGCCGGCGAGTGCCGCGGGGACGGCGCCGGGGAGGAGCGGTTGGTCCGGATCGACGTGGCCTACGAGGGCGGGCTCCACACGCGGGTCACCCACGGGCCTTCGGGAAGCACCCTCGAGACGGACGCCCCGGTGGACAACGAGGGCCGCGGCGAGGCCTTCTCGCCGACGGACCTCGTGGCGGCGGCGCTCGGGAGCTGCGTGCTCACGGTGATGGGGATCGTGGCCCGGCGGCGGGGGGTCGGCCTCGAGGGCGCCCGCGCCCGGGTGGTGAAGCACATGGCGGCCGCACCGCTGCGCCGCATCGGCCGCTTGGAGGTGGACGTGGAGCTCCCGCCGGGGCTTCCTGCGACGGAGCGCGAGGTCCTCGAGCGGGCGGCGCACACCTGCCCGGTGAAGGCGAGCCTCCACCCGGAGACGGAGGTGGTGCTCCGCTTCTCCGAGGCGCCGGTGCCGGCGGGGGCGTGACGGCCGGCGTGGCGCTCCCCGAACCGATCTCCCGCACCTACCGGGCCCACCGGCTGCGGCTCCACTACGTGGACTGGGGGGGCGAGGACGCCCCGCTGCTGCTGCTCG
>JALSIO010000295.1 GCA_026989995.1 Myxococcales bacterium | reverse complement strand
GCTGCTCCTGCTCCGTCACCGCCGCGGGTGGCCGCGGTGACCGCCGGCGGGCCGCCCACCGCCGGGGCCGCGGGCCGTCGGGAGGCGGGCGACCCGGTACGGGGTCGGCAGGGGCCGGCCCTGGCCCTGCTGCTGGGCCTCTGGCTCTGGGCGGCCTTCCTCTCCGGGATCGAGGTGCGGGCCGGGGTGCCGGTCTTCGGAGGGGGAGCGATCACGGTGCCCGTCGCCCACGACGGCACGGCCTCCGCGGCGGTGGTGCTGCTGCAGCTCGGCGGGGCGGGTCCGAAGGACCTGAGCTTCCGCGAGCCGGACCGACTCGTGGCCTACGCCGGGCTCCACTTCCACTGGGTCCACCTGCTCCAGGCCGGGGTTGCCGCCTCCATGCTTTCCCTGGTCGCGTTCCGCCTCGGGGTGGGGGCGGCCCTGTTGGTCGCGGTGGCGTCTGCCGTGGCGGGGGGGCTGGCCCAGGCGCTGGTGGGAAGCGCGGCGGTGGCGGTCGGGAGCTCCGCGGTGTTGTACGGCGTGCTCGCGGCGTGGAGCACGGCGGGGATTCTCGACCGACCCGGGATCCGGAGACAGCGGATCGGATACCGGGCGGCCGTCGTGCTCCTGGTCGGCGGCGTCGCCCTCGAAATCGCGCTGGGGGAGGAGGGGTGGAAGGCCCACCTGGCAGGGGGCGTTGCGGGAGCGGCCCTGGCTGCCTGGCTCCGCCGCGTGGATCCCGCGGCGGGCTGGCTGCGACGGGCGGGACTCGGGGCGCTCTTGCTGGCGCTTCTCGCGGAGGGCGTCGCGCTCCACCGCGCCTTTCGGGAGGGACCCGCGGGGGCGCTGGACCGGCTGGCGGGGGTGGCGGCGCACACCCGGCGCCTGGACGTGGCGCTCGGCGCGGCCCGGGCGCTGGTGGAGCATCCCGCCGCGGGGCGCCGGCACCTCGGCGCGGCCCGCGTGGCGCTCCGGCGCGTGCTCGACGGCGGCTACGTGCCGGCCGACGAGCTCGCCGGGCTCGCCTGGCGGGAGGGCAGGGTGGAGGATGCGGTCGGCTTCGAGCGCTTGGTGTTCGAGCACGCCGGAAGTGCCGGCCACGGGCGCCGGCTGCTCGCCTACGGGCTCTCCCCCGGCCGAGAGGAGGCGCGGACGGGCCGGGATGGGGGTGCGACGGCGGTGATCGAGCTCGTCCCCGCCGACGAGACGGCCGGCCTTCCGCGGCGGATCCGGGTGGATCCGGGAGGCCCAATTCCCTGCGGGCTGGTGGCGTACGCGGCCGTCCGACACCCCGGAGGCGAGGCACTCGGCGTGCTCCAGGTCGTGCTTCCGGCGGGAGCGCCCCCGCCCTTCGAATGGAGGGCCGCGCCCGGCGGACTGCGGGAGGATGCCGAGCTGGTTCCGCTGCTGGTCGACCGGAAGCCGTTCTGGTTGCCCCGGCTCGAGCCGGACGGGTCGGCGGGGCCGGTTCTTTGGGCGGCCGGTCCCCGGATTCCACCCCCGCCTCCGCCGGCGGCAGGGCCGCTCCGCCGGGACCCCGGCCTTCCCGGGCCACGGGAAGTGGAGCTCGACCCTCCCCCACGTGCCCGGATCACGGCCTGCGCGCCGGCCGCCATCCGCGAAGCGGTCGAATCCGGTGGGCGCTGGAAGGAAGCCCGTGCCCCCGAGGGGTAGGGGACCGGTCCCACGGTGAGTCCCCGGAGCCGGGACCCTGCCGGGGTTCCACGGGGGTGGGGTCACCGATTTCGGCTCCGGGGCGACCCACCGGGTGCGGACATCCCGGGAGGCAGGGGCCGCGGGGTGCGGCCATCCTGCGCGTGCTACCAAGGGTGCACCGCTTGGAGGATCCCCATGTCGATTGGACGTTCCGCCCGCCTGATCTCCAGCAGCGCCCTGCGGCGCGCTGGCCCGGCTCGCCTCCTCCCTCTGTTCGTGCTCGGGTTGCTGGCGATGCCGGCCGCGGCCGAGGAGGCGGGCTTCATCGCAGCCGTGGAGGGCACCGTCGAGGTGCAGCCCGCCGGCTCCACCACCTTCGCGCTCGCGGCGGTGGACCGGGAGCTCTCGGTGGGCGACACCCTCCGCACCGGTCCGGATTCGGCGGTGAAGGTCCTGCTGGTGGACGACACGATCCTCACGCTCGGCGAGGAGACCACCTTCACCATCGAGTCCCTTCACACCGGTCCTGCGGCGACGCGGGAGACGTCGGTGCTGAAGCTCCTCGAGGGCCGGGTGCGCACCATCGTCGGAGAGGCCTTCGGCGGGACCACCCGGGTGGAGGTGCACACGCCGACCGCCACCGTCGGCGTGAAGGGAACGGACTTCATCACCGACCACGTCCGCGAGCCGAGGGAGTACTCGACGATCTGCCTGGTCGAGGGCGGCATCTACGTGCGGCATCGCGACCGCCGCTTCCGCGACGTGGCCTCGCCCGGTCCGGGGCAGTGCATCGGGCTCGCGCCGGATGTCGCGCCGGAGTACGTGCCGCCCGTGATCCTGAAGCAGGAGCTCGAAAAGCGCCCGCCGCGCAGCGACGTGGCCCGCAAGCCGACCGTGACCGCCGGCGTGATTCCGGAAGGCGGCCCGGGGGTGGGCAGCGAGGGGCCGGCGCCCCCGGTGGAACCCCTCGAGGGCAATGACGATCCGAGCCCGGACATCCTCGTGTACGAGTCCCCCGTGCAGGCCGCGAGTCTCGGCGGGATCGACTTCGAGGGCGGCGGGGAGCCTCCGAGTCCTTCGGCGTCGCCGTCGCCCGAGCGCGTGGCTCCGCCCATCGAGGACGTGGGCGGCGACGAGAATCCCTTCGGCGAACTCAGGTAGGCGCGCGGCGGGGGCCGGGTGTGCGAGGAGCCATGGGCTTTTCCGCGCTCGAGGTCGGGGCTGCCGGCCCCGTCGGCGAGCTCGTGCTCGCGCGCCCCGAGCGCCTGAACGCGCTCTCCGCCACCACCCTCCGCGAGCTCCGGGATGCGGCGCGCTGGTTCGACGCGCGGCCGGAGGTGCGGGTGGTGGTGGTTCGGGGTCGGGGCCGGTCCTTCTGCGCCGGGGCGGACCTCCGCGAGCCCCCGGTCGCCGAGGCCCGCCCGGAGAGCGGCCTTTCGTGGTCGGAGCGGCGCGAGATCGGGCAGCTCGGCCACCGCATGGCCACCGCCGTCGAGGAGATGCGGGCCATCACCGTGGCCTCGGTGCACGGGCACGTGATCGGAGGCGGCCTCGTGCTCATGCTGGCCTGTGATCTGCGGGTGGCCGCCGCGGACGCCCGCTTTCGGATTCCGGAGGTCGAGCTCGGGATCCCACTGGCCTGGGGCGGCATTCCACGGCTGGTGCGGGAGATCGGCCCGTCCCGCACCCGGGATCTCGTCATGACCGGCCGGCCCTTCGACGCGGCCGAGGCCCTCGCCCTCGGCGTGGTCAACCGGGTGGCCGAGCCGGACCAACTCGCAGACGCGACCCGGGACCTGGTCGACGCGCTCCTGGAACGGCCCGAGGTGCCCCTCGCGATCACCAAGGAGCACGTCGCCGCGGTGGCCCGGTCGATCGCCGGTGCGACGGCCTTTGCGGACGGCGACGCACTGCTCGCGAGCGTCTTCGACCCTGAATCGTTGGAGGCGGCGCGCCGTTACCTCGGCGCCCGCGGGCTTCGCGACCGCGACGACCGCTGAAGCGGCGTTCCGAGCCCTCCCCCT
>JALSIO010000294.1 GCA_026989995.1 Myxococcales bacterium | reverse complement strand
CATGAGGAGCAGAAGGCGCACGTCGTTGCGGCGCTCGGGGCGGAAGACGAGCTCGATCTCCCCGGCGTTCCGGCAGGTCTCGTCGATGGTCCCATCGAGGTCGAGCTCGGTGGCCGGCCCGCGGCGGGTGAGCTGCCGCAGGCGACGGAGCGCCACCTTGAGCTGGCGCACGTCGAGGGTGAGATCGGTGCGGTAGTCGCGGAAGTGCCGGGCCTCGGCCACCTTCATGGCCGAGCGGTTCCGCCCGGGCCCGCCCACCCGGAGGCCGGTGGGGTGCTCCCCGCCGTGGCCGAAGGGCGAGTGCCCGCCGGTCCCGATCCAGCGCCCCCCGCCGTCGTGGCGCTCGGTCTGCTGCGCGAGCGTCTCGAGGAAGCGCTGCATGAGCTCGTCGGCGGAGAGCCGTTCGAGGGCCGCGCGCTGCTCGGGGGTGAGCTCGGGGAAGTTCCTGGGATCCCGAAGCCAGTCGAGCACCTCGTCGGTGACCTCGAAGGCTCCCTCCACCCCGCGGAAGACGCGCGCGAAGACGCGGTCGAAGGCGTCGTAGAAGGCCTCGCTCTTGACCAGGCAGGCCCGGGCCAGATGGTAGAAGCGCAGCAGGGAGGAGCCGTGGAGCCCGCGCGAGAGGGCGTCCATGAGCGTCATCCACTCCTGGATCGCGACCGGGACTCCCTCCTCGCGCAGCCCGTAGAAGAGGTCGAGGAAGACCACGCACGGCCCCCTACTGCTGGTAGCGAGGCCCGAGCTCCCGCCAGCTGGTCGGGTAGCGCCCCCCGCGCTCGTCGTAGCGTCGAAGCGCTTCGGTGTCCTGTTCGTTCTTGAGCAGCGCTCCCATGAAGGGAATGTGCTCCGCCACCTGTTCCACGCGGATGCCGGCGCGCAAGAGCGCGGCGATCCAGTCGATGAGCTCCGAGGTCGAGGGCTTCTTTCGGAGCTCGTCCTGCTCCCGGAGCCAGTAGAACTTGATCAGGACCTGGTCGAGGAGCTCGACATCGATCCTGGGATGGTGCACGGCGACGATCTTCTTCATCAGCTCGCGGTCCGGAAAGTCGATGTAGTGGAAGACGCAGCGCCGGAGGAAGGCGTCCGGGAGCTCCTTCTCGTTGTTCGAGGTGATGATCACGATGGGTCGATGGCGGGCGATGATCTCGTCGCCGGTCTCGAGGATCGTGAAGCGCATCTCGTCGAGCTCGCGGAGGATGTCGTTCGGGAACTCGAGATCGGCCTTGTCGACCTCGTCGATGAGCAGCACGTGTCGCTCTTCGGCTGCGAAGACCCGGCCGAGGGGGCCGAGCCGGATGTAGGCCCGGATGTTGCGGACGTCGCCGTCGCCGAAGCGCGCGTCGTTCAGGCGCTGCACCGTGTCGTAGACGTAGAGGCCCTCGCTGGCCTTCGAGGTGCTCTTGATGTGCCAGGACTCCATCGGCAGCCCCAGGGCCTCGGCCACGTGGCGGGCGAGCAGGGTCTTGCCGGTGCCCGGCTCCCCCTTGAGCAGGAGGGGCCGCTCCAGGGCGATCGCGCAGTTGACGGCATCCACCAGCGCCGGGGAGACGATGTACCCCGGTGTCCCGGTGAAGCGCAGGAACTCGGGCCGGCGCCCGTCGGACATCTGGCATCCTCCTCCGCCGGCCAGGCACCCGGGTCCGGGCGCCGACTCCCCCGGCGGCCGGCCGCACTTGTACGGGACCGGGCCCGCGGCGGCAAATCCCCCGTTCCGGCGGGACGGGCTACCGTGGTGCCGGCCCCGGGCCACCGCCCGGGCGGGGAGGACGGCCTTGACCTCGCGGAACGCGGATCCGGAACGACTCAAACTCTACGCGCGGCGCGCCTTCGACCACCTCGGAGGCGCGATGACCGCGGCCATGGTGTGCCTGGGGGACCACCTCGGGCTCTACCGCGCCCTGGCCGACGGCCGGGCCCGGAGCCCCGCCGAACTCGCCGCGGAGACCGGACTCGCGGAGCGCTGGGTGCGCGAGTGGATGTACCAGCAGGGCGCCGCGGGACTCCTCGAGCACCGCGGAGAGGACCGGTTCGCGCTCGCCCCGGAAGGGGCCGCCGTGCTGGCCGACGAGGACCACCCGGCCTTCGGCGCCGGCTTCTTCGCCCAGCTCCCGGCCCTCCTGCGGGTGCTCGAGCGGCTGCCCGAGGCCTTCCGGACCGGCCGCGGCCTCCCCTACGACGCGCTCGGCCCGGAGGGGGCCGCGGGGATCGAACGGGGCCTCGCGCCCTGGTTCCGCAACCTCCTGGTGCCCGTGGTGCTTCCCCTCCTGCCGGGCATCCCCGAGGCGCTCGCCCGAGGCATCCGCGTGGCGGACGTGGGCTGCGGCGCCGGCGCCGTGCTCGCCACCCTGGCGCAGGCCTTTCCCCGCTCGGACTTCCACGGCTACGAGATCTCCCGCCACGCCCTCGAGAGGGCCGAGGCGAGGCGGGCCGAGCTCGGTCTGCGGAACCTCCACTTCCATCACGCGGAGGAAGACCCCCTTCCCGAGGACGGGCGTTTCGCCTTCCTCCTCACCATCGACTGCCTGCACGACATGGCCCACCCGGACCGGATGATCCGCTCGCTGCGCCGGGCGATCTCCGACGACGGCACCTGGCTCGTCGCCGACATCAAGGCCCACCCCGACTACGAGACCAATCTCGAGAAGAACCCGATGGCCGCCATGATGTACGGGACCTCGGTGCTCGCCTGCCTCTCCTCGGCGCTCTCCGAACCCGGCGGGATGGGACTCGGCACCCTGGGGCTGCACCCGGCGCTGCTCGAGAAGCTCTGCGTCGACGCCGGCTTCCGCCGGGTCGAACGCCTCGAGGTCCCCCACCCCGTAAACGCCTTCTACCGCGTTCTCCCCTGAGCCCGGGGGCCGCCGCGCGGTGGCGCCCCTCCTGCCCACCCGGCGGGCGCAGCCCGCCCCTGCCCTGCTCCGGTCGGGCCGGGCGCCCCCGCCTCCGGGGGCGGCACGCCGAGCGCCTGCAGGCGGTCGAGGAGTTCCGGGTACGCCGCGAGGAGCGCATCGACGCCGCCGATCCGGCGCTCCCGGGTGTCGAGCAGGAGCCGGCGGGCCACCGGATCGGCCACCCCCGCCGAGAGCAGGCACCGCGCCCGCGTGCAGCGAAGCACCGGCGGGTCGCGAAGGCCCGGCCCGAGGGGCCGGCCGAGCAGGCGCCGCTGCACCGCCTCGCGCAGCCGCCGCACCGCCTCCGGACCTTCGACAGCCAGGAGCCATGCCAGCGCGCCCCCCTCCGGGCACACGAAGCCGATCACGAGGTCGCCGCGCAGGGCGGCCCCGGCTGCCTCCGCCTCCTCGGACGCGACTTCCCCTTCCTCGAGCCAGATCCGCAGCCCGAGCTCGCCGAGGCGGTTGCGCGCGAGCTCCCGGCATCCCGCGGGCACAAACCCCTCGGGCGGGACGAGGTCGAGCGCGCCCACGGCGCCGTCTCCGTCCAGGAGCCTCTCCGGGTGGAGCACCTCTCCGCTCGCGAGCGGCGGCCGGGACCACAGCCACCCCCGGTCGAAGCCGCGTCGGATCCGCGCCTCGAAGACGAGCCGGTACCCGGCGAGGTAGCGGAGGGCGAGACCCTCCCGGAAGTAGTGGGGCACCCCCGGGTGCTCGGCGGCCACCGCGCGAAGGTCGAACTCCCCCGCCAGCTCGTCCGGGGAAGGGGGTGCCTCGCCGGTCCCCGCGGCCCGG
>JALSIO010000293.1 GCA_026989995.1 Myxococcales bacterium | reverse complement strand
CCAGCGGCCGATCCTGGATGCGGTCGCCGGAGGTCGTGACCACCACGAGCTCGGTGGGGCGACCGAGCCGCTCCCGAATGGCCGCGGCCACGGCGCGGCTCTGCGCGAGCGCGAGCTCGCTTCCGCGCGTCGCGATCCGGACCGGCCTCACCGGCGCTCCCGCTCCGGATCCCCGCCCCGCGCCGGCGCGGCACCCGGTGCGGGCCGGCGGCCCTCCCCGGCCTCGGCTTCCAACTCCCGGTCGGACTCGGCACCGGGCGCATGCGGATCGTCGAGCGCGAAGAGGTGGCGGGCCGCCTCGAGGTGGGCGAGCCCCGATGCCTCCTCCCCGAGCGCCCGCAGGCGCGACACGGGCGCGTGCAGGATCTTGTTCACGATGGACCGGGTCAGCGCATCGATGGCCTCGCGACCCCGGTCGTCGAGATCGAGGCGCCGGAGCGTCCGCTCGACCTCCCGCCTCCGCACCGCCTCGGCACGGGCCCGGAGCCGCCGGATGGTGGGGACGGCGGCGAGGGCGTGCATCCAGGCCAGGAACTCCTCACGGGCCTCGAGCGCCAGCGCCTCGGCCCGCAGCACCTCGCGCCGCCGCTCCCGGGTGTTGGACTCGGCCACCTCGGAGAGGTCGTCGAGGTCGTAGAGGTAGACCCCGGGGAGCTCGTTCGCCCGGGGATCCACGTTTCGGGGGACCCCGATGTCGAGCACGAAGAGCGGGCGGTGCCCGCGCCGGCGGACCGCGGCGGCGAGGTCCTCCCAGAAGAGGAGCGGCGCCTGTCCCCCGATGCAGGAAAGGACCACGTCGGCCTCGACGAGGAGCTCCGGGAGGTCGCCCAGGCCGTGGGAGCTGCCGCCGAAGCGGCGGGCGAGCTCGGCGGCCCGCTCGGGAGTCCGGTTGGCCACGCGGACCTCCGCGAGACCATCGCCGCGGAGCGCGTGCAGCGCCGCCTCGATCATCTCCCCGGCGCCGATGAGCAGCGCCACCTTCCCCTCGAGGCTCTCGAAGATCTGGCGCCCGAGATCCACCGCCACCCGGGCCACGGAGACGGGGCGCTCGGCCACGGCGGTTTCGGAGCGGACGCGCTTGGCCACGGCGAAGCCGGCCTGGAAGAGACGGGAGAGGACGGGGCCGCAGGTCCCGGCCTCCACGGCCTCCCGAAAGGCCTGCTTGACCTGGCCCAGGATCTGCGGCTCGCCCACGACCATCGAGTCGATGGAGGAGGCCACCCGGAAGAGGTGGAGCACGGCATCGCCGTCGTGGTAGGTGTAGAGGTAGTCGTCGAGCTCGCCCGGGAGCGGGGCCTCCCCGGCCAGCTCGCGCTCGAAGAAGTCGCGAAGCGCCGCCTCGGCCGGCGCCGGCTCGGAGCTGGCCGCCACCACCTCCACCCGGTTGCAGGTCGAAAGCAGCACCGCCTCCGCGATGGCGCTGCGCCCGCGGAGCTTTCCCAGGCAGGCGCGCGGGTCCTCCACGGCGAAGCGCTCGCGGACCTCCACGGGGGCGGTGCGGTGGTTCATCCCGCACAGAAGCACCCTCACGTGGCCACCCCGACGCCGACCACGGCGAAGACCAGGAAGGCGAAGCCCGCCACGGCACTCAGGGCCGCCTCCCGCGCATCCTGGTGGAGCAGGAATCGGGCGAGCACCAGCACCAGGTAGATGCTCCAGGCCACGGTGGTCCAGAGCTCGTGGGGGGAGCCCGTGTAGTAGACACCTTCCCGGGCGTGGACCCAGAGCGCCCCGGTCACGACGCCCACCGTGAGGCAGAGGAAGCCCAGGCCGAGCGCCGCGGTGTTGATGCGGTCGAGCGCCTCGATGGACGGGAGCCGGACCCCCCCGCGGAGCGGCCGCTTGGCCTTGAGCCGGCGGTCCTCCACCAGCAGCAGGCCTCCCGCGAGGCCCGCCACCGCCAGCAGCGCGAGTCCCGCGCTCCCGAGGAGCACGTGGCTGTGGGACCAGAGGACGGCCGCGTCCGCGGCGTCCGGACCCCGGTCGGGCAGAGTCAGCGCGGAGAGGAAAGTCCCCACGAAGGCCAGGGGCGCCAGCAGCGCCACCAGACCGGCGAGCCGCCGAAAGCGCAGGACCGAGACGAGCAGGAAGAGGTTCGCCAGCAGGACCGCCATCGACACCGCGGTCGCGAGATCGGCGAGCGGCAACGGATCGCCCGCGTGCATCACGCCGAAGGCCGCCGTGTGGGCGGCCGTTCCGAACCCGAGCAGCCAGGTCCCGAGTATCCGCAGCCGGTTCGAGGGCCAGAGCACGCCCGCGGCCGCGGCGAGCGCCGCCGCCAGGTAGAGGGCGGAGCCGATCTGCAGCCAGGTTGCCAAAGGGGTGCCCCTCCGGGGATGGTGGGCGCCGGGAACCGCCCCGGGACTCCCCGCCCGGCCCGCCCTCGGGCCGGGCGGGGGATCGAAAGGCCCGGGAGGGCCTCCGGGGCCCGAGTATAGGCACCGCCGGCGCGGGGGGCCGTCAGCGGCGCCCGAGCCGCTCCATCTGCTCCGCGATGCGGACGGAGTCGTGGACGCCCTCGAAGATCCGCAGCGCCTGCTCCCCGGGCACCACGAAGCGGATCGACTCGGGAGGACCGCCCTCCGAGAGATGTCGGCGGGTCTCCTCGAGGAGGACCTCCGCGCTCCGGCGCAGCGAGAGACCACCCGGCCCCGCGCCGAGCGCGCCCACCGCGAGGGAGGCGAAGCCGTGCTCGCGCGCGACCCCGAGTGCGGCGCGGAAGGCCGCGCGCACAGCCTGCTCGGTCACCTCCCCGCCCTCCCCCGCCACGGCCACGCGGATGACGAATCGGGCCGGCGGGGATCCGGCCGGCTCCACCACGACGCCGGCCGCCGAGGCCCGGGGGCGAGGCGCCTCGCCGCTCCCGGAGGCTCCGCCGCCGGGCCCCTCCGCCGCCCCACCGGAGGCGCCGGCCGGTTCGGGCGAAGCGCACACCACGGCGTCCGCCGGGGTCGCGGCGAGGTCGCCCTCGGCCACTTCGATCCGGGCTTTCACGCGCCGCCTCCACCGCCGAACAGCGCCTCGTCCACGAGCTCGCAGAGCGCGTGTCCGAGGGCGATGTGGGCCTCCTGGATGCGCTGGGTGTCCGACGAGGGGACCACGAGGGCGACTTCGACCCGGTCGGCCAGCGCGCCCCCGCCGCGGCCCGTGAGTGCCACGGTTCTCAGTCCGCGCTCGCGCGCGATTCGCACGCCCTCGAGTACGTTGGGGGAGTTCCCGGACGTGGAAATGGCGATCGCGACGTCGCCCTCGCGGCCGTGTGCCTCGACCAGCCGCGCGAAGATCCGGTCGAATCCGTAGTCGTTGCCGAGGCAGGTGAGCTCGGAGGTGTTCGCGGTCAGCGCGATGGCCGGAAGCGCCGGCCGCTCGCGCCCCAGGCGACCGGTCCACTCGGCGGCGAGGTGCTGGGCATCGGCGGCGGATCCCCCGTTGCCGAAGAGCAGCACCTTGCCCCCGGCCCGGAAGCACGCCACGAGGAGCTCGGCCACCCCGGCCAGTCGCCCAGCGTGTGACTCGGCCAGTTCCTGCTTCACCCGGGCGCTCTCGAGCAGGATCTCGCGCGCCCGGGCCTCGCCCCCTGTCCGCATGGCGGGACGTTGCGGAACCTGCCGATGCGACGCAAGCGGCGGATGCTGCGGGCGGTCCGCCGGGAGCTGCTACCTTCCACTCTCGCCGCCGGGCCACGT
>JALSIO010000292.1 GCA_026989995.1 Myxococcales bacterium | reverse complement strand
CGGGCGGTGGCCGGTGAAGGAACGCTTCGTTCCGGCCCGGGTGAGGTCGTCGACTCGGCCGCGCCCGAGGCCTGGCGCGGGACCGAGACAGCGGGAAGGCCGCCCCGCAGCGGACCCGCGGCTTCCCCGGTCGGCTGCCCGCGCGGGTGCCCACCGCGGGCTTCAGGGGAGCAGGCGATGGGGGTGCGGATGGCTGCTGCCGGTATCGCGGAGGTGAAGGACCTGGCGTCGCTGGCGGACCTCGCCCCCTCGACGCGGGCCGTGGTGATGCGGGTCGACTCCCACGGACCCCTCGGCCGCCGCCTCCTCGACCTCGGCTTCGTCCCCGGAACCGAGGTGCGCGTACTCCGGCGGGCCCCGCTGCAGGACCCGATCGCCCTCGAGCTCCGCGGCTACCAGATCTGCCTCCGCCGGCGCGATGCCCGCCGCATCCGTGTCCGCCCGCTTGCGGCGCCCCGCGGCGTGGAAGTCCCGGAATCCGCCCGCGACGAGCCCCGGGTATCCGGCGCGGGCGGGAGCCCTGCGCCCGGGGCGGCCCTTCCCCGGAGCTCCGCGCATTGACCGAGGAGGCCCTTGCTCCCCTTCGCCTCGGCCTGATCGGAAGCCCCAACGCGGGCAAGACCACCGTCTTCAACGCGCTGACCGGCCTGCGGGCCAAGGTCGGCAACTACCCCGGCGTGACGGTGGAGCGGCGGGAGGGCCACGCCCGGATGGGCGGCCGCGAGCTCGTGCTCATCGACCTCCCGGGCACCTACAGCCTGGATCCGATCAGCGCCGACGAGGAGCTGGTGGCCCGCCTGCTCCGCGGCGAGGTGGAGACCGCCCCGCCGCCCGATGCCCTCGTCGTGGTGGCCGACGCCTGCTCCCTCGAGCGCTCGCTCCTGCTCGTGGCGCAGGTCCTCCGGCTCGGCCGGCCCACCTGCCTCGTGCTCACCATGGTGGACGAGCTGCGGGCCCGGGGGGGAGAGCTCGATCTCGGGCGCCTCACGCGCGCCCTCCAGATCCCCGTGATCCCGGTGGTGGGGCACCGGGGCGTGGGGATCGAGAAGCTCCGCGAGCTCCTCGGCCACCCCGAAGCCTGGCCGCGCCCGCTGGTACCCCCGCCCGAGGGCGCGGAGGACCGTGCCGGGTGGGCGGCCTCGATCCTGGCCGAGGTGCTTCGGCGGAGGCCGGGCCGGCACCGGCTCACCGAGCGCGTGGACCGGGTCGTGCTCCACCCGGTGGCGGGGACGCTGCTGTTCGCGCTCGTGATGGTCACCTTCTTCCAGCTCGTCTTCGCCTGGGCGACGCCCGCGATGGACTGGATCGACGCCCGCGTGGCGGACACGGCGGCCGCCGTGCACCGCCTGCTCCCGGCCGGCCTGCCCGCCGACCTCCTCGCGGACGGCGTGGTGGCCGGCGTGGGCAACGTCGTGATCTTCCTGCCCCAGATCGCGCTCCTCTTCGCGATGCTCTACCTGCTCGAGGATCTCGGATACATGGCCCGTGCGGCCTTCGTGGTCGACCGGCTCATGGGGCGCATCGGCCTCGAGGGGCGCGCCTTCGTGGCGCTGCTCTCGTCCTACGCGTGCGCGGTGCCCGGCATCATGGCGACCCGCACCATCCCCTCCCCGGCGAACCGGCTGGTGACCATCCTCGTGGCGCCGCTGATGACCTGCTCGGCGCGGCTGCCCGTCTATGCGCTGTTCATCGCCGCCTTCGTGCCCGAACGCCGGGTGCTCGGACCCCTCGGCCTGCAGGGGCTGGTCCTGCTGCTGCTCTATGTGGCGGGGGGAGTCGCGGCCATGGCGGTGGCCGCCGTGCTCAAGCGCACCGTGGCCCGGGAGGCGGGTCTTCCCTTCTACCTCGAGCTCCCCAGCTATCGCGTGCCCACCTTCCGGCTGTGGGCCTCGCAGGTGTGGAACGCCGTGTGGGCCTTCCTGCGCAGGGCCGGGACCATCATCCTCACCGTCTCGATCCTGCTCTGGCTCCTGCTGCACTTCCCGCCGCCGCAGGTCCCGGGCGGGGCGAGCGAGCGGGAAGTCGCGCGAGCCACCCTCGAGCAGAGCTTCGCCGGCCGCCTGGGGCACGCCCTCGAGCCGGCCATCGCGCCCCTTGGCTTCGACTGGAAGATCGGCGTGGGGCTGCTCGCGAGCCAGGCGGCGCGGGAGATCATGGTGTCCACGCTGGCCCAGATCTACGCGGCCGGCGAGGGAGAGGTCTCGCTTCGCGAGGCCATCCGCCGGGACGTGGACCCGCGCACCGGGCGGCGCGTCTTTTCCGGCCCCACGGTGGCGGCACTGCTCGCCTTCTACGTCTTCGCGCTGCAGTGTGCCTCGACCCTCGCCGTGATCCGGCGCGAGACGCACTCCTGGCGATGGCCCGCCTTCGCCTTCGGGTACCTGCTCGCCCTCGCCTACCTGGCGGCGTTGCTCGCCAACCGGTTGACGGCCGCCGTGCTCGGTGTCACCTAGAGGCCCGGAGGGCACCGCGTGATCCGGGCATCCACTCCGACAGGCAGCACGGCGAGAAGCAGCACGACGGCCCTGCTCGCCCTCGCCCTGCTCCTGCCGGCGCTCTCCGGCTGCGGTGCGCGGGTGCTGCGCGAAACCATCCGCGAGACCCCGCGCACCCGGATCGTCCTTCGGTCGGTAGCCCGGGGCGGAGAGCCCCAAGACCGCGGCTTCGACCACCCGGCGATCATCTCTCCGGTGCGGCTCACGCACATCCTCGCCCGCGTCGACGTGATCCCGGGCGATGGCGCGGGTGCCGAGAGGCGCCCGGCCCTCGAGGTGGAGCAGCTCTTCGAGGTCGCCGAGGGGCTCTCGGAGGCGCTCGCGCGGGCCACGCCGGCCCAGGAGGTGGTGGTCCTCACCACCCATCGCGAGCGCACCCTCGGTGTCTTCACCCACGACTACCTGACCAGTTTCGTGGCCTTCGTGAAGGACGACCTCCTCCACCTGCACTTCGGCCACGTGGGTTTCGAGCTCCCGCGAGACACCGGCGTGCGTGTCACCCGCTGGCCCGAGCCGGAGCCGGGGGTGGTGCAGATGAAGTTCCGCGTCGTGCCCTCCGAGGCGATGGATGCCATCGGCCCCCAGAGCCTCGCCATCGCCTGGCGGGACCCGATCTTCCGCCGCGCGAGCGCGGTTCGCGTGACCCCGACCGGGCGGGTGCTCCGCCGGACCATCCTGATGGAGGAGCCGCTCCCGGCCGCGCCGGAACCCGCCGAGCCGGAACCGCCGGATCCCGGGAGCCTCGCGCCGGAGACCCTCCGGGAGCTCGCGGATCTCGAGGAGGCGCGCCGCGCCGGTCGGATCTCCGAGGCCGCCTACCAGACCCGGCGGCGCGAGATCCTCGCCCGGGACCCCGGGGCCGACTGAGAGGCGGGCTGCCGGCGGCCTGCGGCCCCTCTGCGCTTGGCGGCGGGCGGGATTCCCCATAACCTGCTCCCTTCATCCGGCCACTTACGGGCACCGTCCCCCCCCCGGAGGCCCCATGAAGGTCCTGCTCTTCATCCTCTCGGTCGCGCTTCTCGCGCTCGCCGCCCGCTTCGGCCTGCGGGAACCCTGGCGAGGCCGCGCCATGAACCTGCTCAAGGCGGTGGTGACGGTGGGCGCCTTCTGGCTGCTGCTCACCCATCCCGTGAAGATGGAGGACGGCAGCCGGGTCATCGCGTGGTCGCTGATCCTCGACACCATCCGCGGCATCGACGCGGC
>JALSIO010000291.1 GCA_026989995.1 Myxococcales bacterium | reverse complement strand
GGCGGGGCGACACTCTCTGGGACCTCGCGCGCCGCTATGGAACCACCGTCGGGGCGATCGCGCGGGCCAACGGCCTCGCGGACCCCGACCGGATCCTCGCGGGCAGTCGGCTGCGGATCCCGTCGGGCACGTCCGAGGCCCGGCGGCCCGCGCCCGCCGGCGGGCTCGAGCCGGTGATCGACGTCCGGAGCGGGTCGCGACGCACGACGGTGTGGCGATACCGGGTGCAGCCGGGCGACACCCTCTTCGGGCTCTCGGTGCGCCACTTCCACGTGCCGGTGGAGGAGATCGCGCGCCAGAACGGCATTCGCGACCCCGATCGGATCCACCCCGGGCAGCTCCTCGAGGTGACCCGGACGGCCTTCGTCGGGCCGCGGGAGGTGGTCGCGAGCTGGTACGGGCCCGGCTTCGACGGCCGCCCGATGGCCGACGGGAGCCCCTACGACCGCCACGCGGCCACCATCGCCCACCGGACGCTCCCGCTCGGAACCCGGGTGCGGCTGACGAACCCGGAGACCGGGGTGAGCGTGGAGGCGCGGGTCGCCGATCGCGGGCCCTTCGTCGCGGGGCGCGAGGTGGATCTCTCCTACGGGCTCGCGCGCCGCCTCGACCTCGTCGAGCGGGGGGTGGGGCGCCTGCTCCTGCAGGTCGAGGGGTGAGCCGTGCCGCCCGCAACCGCGGCCGACGGCGTGCTGTGTCTCGGAGCGGGTCCCACCCAGGTCCCGGTGATTCGCGCCGCGGCCTCCCTCGGTCTCGAGGTGGTGGCGGTGGACCGCCGCCCGGATGCCGAGGGGCTCGGCCTCGCGCACCGGGCGATCCGGGCCAGCACCCACGATCCCCGGGCCGTGTGGGCGGCCCTTGCCCGCCTCCACCCGGCACCCGCCCTGCGCGCGGTGCTCTGCCGCTCCTCGGGTCCTCCCGTGCGGACGGCCGCGGTGCTCGCCGAGGCACTCGGACTCTCCGGGGTCCCGCCCGGTTCGGCCGAGATCGCGATCCACAAGGGGCGCTTTCGCCGGTTCTGCGAGCACCTCGGCCTGCCCGGGCCGGCGTGGGCCGAGGTCTCCGGCTCGGAGGATCCCGCGGCGCTGCCCGAGCTTCCCGTCGTGGTGCGCCCCGCGCTTCCGGTGCGCGGGAAGGCGGCGGTACGGCGGCTGGAGGACCCCGGAGGGCTTCCGGCGGCGGTTGCCGAGGCGCGTGCGGCCTCGCTCGACGGCTGCGCCCTCGTGGAGGAGTTCGTCGGGGGGCAGGACGCCGTGCTCCTCGCCCTGGTGTGCGGGGGGCGACTCGAGCCGCTCGCCTGGCTCGACGAGCTCGTGGGCTTCGACGGCGCCGGCCGTGCGCGCGGCGTGGGCTTCGCGTGGCCGAGCGCGCTCGGGCCCGAGGCGCGCGCGCGGCTGAGGGACCTGGCCGAGACGCTCGTCTCCGCGCTGCGCGTCCGGACCTCGGCCTTCCACCTCTCCTGTCGGGTCACGCCCGGGGGCACGGTGGTGCCGCTGGAGCTCCACCTCGACCTCGGGGGTGACCTCCTGCTCGAGGAGCTTCTCCCCGGGGCGGGCCACCGGGAGGTCGTCCGGCGGGTGGTGGCCCGCCTGGCCGGGGTGGGCCCGCGCGTGGAGCTGCCCGAACGGGGCGCGGCGGCGCTTCTCTACGGGGCGGGGTCGGGCCTGCCGCGTGAGTCTCCCCGCCGGCTGCTCCGCGCGCCGGACCGGCGGCGGCTGGCGCCGCGGCTGCCGGCCCCCGGCGCAGCAGCGGAGGCGGGCGCATGAGGCAGATGCGGTGAGGCAGGTGCTCTTCCTCGGCGCCAACCACGCGCAGGTCCCCTACCTCCGGGCCGCGCGCCGGCTGGGCTTCCGGGTGGTGGCCACCGACCGGCGGCCCGGGGCGCCCGGAGCCGGGATCGCCGACGCCTTCCACCCCGTGGGCTACGACGACGTGGAGGGGCTCGTCCGGGTGGCCGAGCAGGAGGGCCTCGGAGCGGGCGACCGGGTCTTCACGGCGGCGGCCCATCTCGCCTTCGAGGGTGCGGCGGCGGTCGCCGCCCACCTCGGCATTCCCTTCCCGCGGCCGGACGCGGTGGCGACCTGCCTCGACAAGACGCGCTTCTACCCCGCACTGGCGCGGTTGGGGATTCCCCACCCGCGCTGCCACCCCTTCGACCCGCGCCGCCCCCGGGTGCCGGATCCCCGCCTTGTCTACTACCTGAAGTCCGACTTCGGGAAGTCCCCGCGCTACTGCTACCGGGTCGAGGGGGGGCGGATTCCCGAGCTCCCCCCGTGCCCGGACGCCTTCTATCGCCGGGCCTTCGTGCTGCAGGAGGAGGTCGAGGGCGTCCACTACCGCGTCGACCTCCTCGCGGGACGGGTGGCCACCTTCCTCAAGCTGAGCGACCGGGCCTGCATCCCCCAACGGGTGATCGGACCGGGCCATCGCGAGGTGGTGGACCGGCTTCGGGCCTTCACGAGGGCCTTCGGCCTCGAGGGGCTTCCCACCAAGTTCGATCTCGTGGTGGACGACGGCGGCTTCTACGTCCTCGATATCGGCCTCGATCCGCCGCTGCGTCTGCGTCTCCTGTGTGAGCACCTCGGCCTCGACCTCCCGGGTGCCCTCGTCCGCTACGCGCTGCGCGGCGAACCGGACGAGCTGCCGCTCTGGTCGGCGGTGTGCCGCCCGGTCCTCATCGCGGGAACGTCCGAGGCGGGCTACCGGGTGGAGGACCTGCTTGCGCGGGTCCCGGCCGGCGAGGTGCCCGTCCCCGCGGCCCGGGCCGGCCTGCTCCGATGAGGGCGGTGCTGCTCGACACCGACTCCGGCCGGCGGGTGCCCGATGCCCTCCGCGCCCTCCGGGCGACCGGGCCGGAGCTCGAGTTCCTCGTGGTTTCGGAGCGCGCGACCCGAGAGGAGACGCTGAACCGCGCCCTCGAGGTCGCGGGGCGCGACGACCACCTGGTGCTCGTGGCCGACGACATCGTCCCGACGCCGGGGTGGGGGGAAGCCCTCCGCGCGGGCTTCGCGGAGGCGCACGTGCTCGGATTCTCCATGCTCCACGCGCCCTCGGGGCCCGTGCAGGACCGGGGCTTCGACCTCGTCGAGATCGACGGAGAGCTCCTGCTCGAGGCCCGCGATCGGGGGGCGGACCCGGCCCGCCTTCCGGCCTTCGCGTGGCGGCCCTGCGACGCCGTCTGTGGCTGCTTTCTGGCCCTCCACCGCGACGTCCTGGCGCGGATCCCGGGCTTCTCCCCGGACGGCAGCAACCGGTGGGGCGAGATGCTCTTCTGCGTGGCCGCCCGGAAGGTCGGGTTCCGCGTGGGCGTGCTCGGCCACTACCTGGTGCACCGCGGCGGCTCCACCAAGCGGCGGGCGGTTCCCGCGCTCTCCTCCGAGAGCCGCGACCTCGAACGGCGCCTGTGGAGGGAGCGGGTGCTCCCCCATCTCGCCGGCGTGCGTCCGCGCCGGCGGCTGCGCCGCGCCCTCGATCCGGCCTCGCGGCAGGCCCTCGCGCACGCCCGCGGCCCCGTCCTGGTCTACGGCGCCGGAACCGCCGCCGACCTCGTGGCCGAGGCCCTCGGAAACCGCGTCCCGGTCACCTTCTGCACCGGTCTGCGCGACGAGGTCGGGCGGTGCTTCCGGGGCCACCGCGTGGTCGATGTCGACGGCGTGGATCCCGTCCGGTTCGCCTGGATCGTGATGACTCCGCGAAGCCGCCC
>JALSIO010000290.1 GCA_026989995.1 Myxococcales bacterium | reverse complement strand
CGCGCAACCGGCGCCCGCGCCCCGCCGCCAGCGTGCCCGCCTGGCGGCGCGCCGCCGCGCCCCGAGCCGCCATTCCGCCGTCCACCGCCCCTCCCTCCCCGGTGAAGGTGCGCCGAAAGCGCTGCCGAGCGGCCCGAGAGGCTACCGACCCCCTCGCGGAGCGCCGCCCGCCCCCTCCGACGCGCCCGCGAAGCCTCGCCTCCCGGCGCCGGCTCCGGCCGACGCGGGCGGGGCTTCGCCTCGGCGCGCCGAGCGTCTATCCTGTGGCCCGGCCGGCGCCGGGCAAGAGCCGCTGGAGACCCGCATGAGCCCCCCCGGGACGGGAGCGCCCGAACCGCCGTCGGGCGAAGCCGACGCCCTCCATGCCCAGCTCCTCCGCTTCCAGGGGATCCGGGCCAAGCCGCGCCCGGCCCTCGACCCCGTCCATCCGACCCTGATCCGCCAGTGGTGCGAGGCCTTCGAGGACTCGAACCCTCTGTACCTCGACCCGGAGGCCGCCCGGAAGACCGCCCACGGCCGGCTCGTCGCGCCTCCCGCGATGCTCGATGTGTGGATGATGCCCGGCCAGGCCCCGAGGCCCGCGGACTCGGACAGCCCCTTCGCCCGCGTGCTGCCGCTGCTCGACGAGGCCGGGTTCACGGGGGTGGTGGCCACCAATGCGGTGCAGGAGTACGACCGCTACCTGGCCCCCGGAGACCACCTCACCGCCGAAGACGCCCTCGAGGAGATCTCCCCGCGGAAGCAGACGGCCCTCGGGGAGGGCTACTTCGTCACCACCACCACCGAGTTCCGCGACGCCTCCGGCGAGCCGGTGGGGCGGATGCGCTTTCGCATCCTGAAGTTCCGGCCCCGCGAGGACGTAGGCGGCGGCGCGCCGGCGCAGGCGCCCGCCCCGGCCGCGAGACGCCCCCGGCCGGCGATGATCCACGAGACGCGCTTCTTCTGGGAGGGGCTCGAGAAGGGTGAGCTCCGGATCCAGGCCTGCCGGGCCTGCGGCACGCTCCGCCACCCGCCGGTGGTGCGGTGCCCGGCGTGCGGCTCCTTCGACCTCGGCCACCGCGTGGCCAGCGGCCGCGGTCACGTCTACAGCTTCGTGGAGATCCACCACCCTCCCATCCCCCCCTTCGAGTACCCCCTCCCGGTGGTGCTCGTGGAGCTCGAGGAGGGCACGCGGCTTATCGCCAGCGTGGCGGGCATCGCCCCGGAGGAGCTCCGGGTGGGCCTCCCGGTGGAGGTGGGCTTCGAAGAGGTGGAGCCGGAGCTCACCCTCCCCGTCTTCCGCCCGCGGCGCCCCCCGCGGAGGGAGGAGCCCCTGCGCCTCGACGAGATCCGCGCGGGGGAGCGGCTCGCGCCCTGCCCCGTTCCCATCACCGCCACCCTGATCGTGGCCGGTGCGATCGCCACGCGGGACTTCACGCCCGTCCACCACGACCGCGAGGCTGCGCGGAGGCAGGGGGTGCCGGACATCTTCATGAACATCCTGTCGACCAACGCACTCTGCAGCCGCTACGCGACGGACTGGGCCGGGCCGGACGCCCGCCTCCGGCGCCTCGACGTCCGCCTGGGGGTTCCGAACTTCCCGGGCGACCTGATGGTCCTGCGCGGCGAGGTGCAGCGCGTGGATCCGCCGGCGGTGCCGGGAGGCGCCGGACGGGTCGAGCTGGCCATCCGGGGAACGAACCGGCTCGGTGACCACGCCGTCGCCACCGCCGAGCTCGAGCTCCCCGTCACACCGGGAGCAGGCAGCCGATGAGCACCACCTTCGCCGGGCGCGCCGCCATCGCAGGGATCGGCGCCACCGAATTCTCGAAGCGCTCGGGTCGGAGCACCCTTCGGCTCGCGGTGGAGTGTTCGCTCGCGGCCCTCGCCGACGCCGGCCTCGAACCGGACGACGTGGACGGCATCGTCACCTACACCACCGACGAGAACCACGAGATCGACGTGGCCCGGAGCCTCGGCATCCGGGATCTCACCCACTTCTCGCGCATCCACCACAGCGGAGGCGCGGCCTGCGGCACCCTCCACCAGGCGGCCATGGCGGTGGTCAGCGGCGCGTGCCGGGTGTGCCTGGTCTACCGCGCCTTCAACGAGCGCTCGGAGACCCGCTTCGGGACCGGCGTGCAGGGGCTGCCCACCGCCCCCACCCCCACGGCGGTGGATTTCAGCTGGAGCTCGCCCTTCGGGCTGCTCACGCCCGCGTCGTGGGTCGCCATGTTCGCGACCCGGTACATGCACGAGACCGGCGCCACCAGCGAGGACTTCGGGCGGGTCGCGGTGGCGGACCGCAAGCACGCCGCCACGAACCCGGCCGCCTTCTTCTACGGCCGGCCCATCACCCTCGAGGAGCACCAGGCGAGCCGATGGATCGTGAAGCCGCTTCACCTGCTCGACTGCTGCCAGGAGAGCGACGGCGGCGTGGCCCTCGTGGTGACCACGCTCGAGCGCGCCCGCGACCTCCGCAAGCCCCCGGCCGTGATCTCCTCCGCGGTCCAGGGCAGCGCCGAGGACCAGCACATGATGAAGAGCTACTACCGGCCCTCCATCACCGGCATCCCGGAGATGGGGCTCTGCGCGAGGCAGATCTACGACGAGACTGGCCTCGGCCCGGACGACATCCAGACCGCGGTGATCTACGACCACTTCACCCCGCTCGTGCTTCCCCAGCTCGAGGAGTTCGGCTTCTGCCAGCGCGGCGAGGCGAAGGACTTCATCCGGGACGGAAACATCGAGCTCGGAGGGCGCCTTCCGATCAACACCCACGGCGGCCAGCTCGGCGAGGCCTACATCCACGGGATGAACGGCATCGCGGAGGCCGTGCGGCAGGTGCGCGGCGAATCCGTGAACCCGGTCCCCGACGTCCAGCACGTGCTGGTGACCGCGGGTACCGGGGTGCCCACCAGCGCCGCCATCCTCTCGGTGGACCGGTGAACGGCGATCCCCCGGGCGGGGCCCCGGAGTACCCGACCCGCACGCGGGCCCGGACGCCGAGGAAGGCCGGCTTCGCACCCACCCCGTGGGAGAAGCCGGGTCTCGCGTGAATCCCTTCTGGATCTGGTTCGCCGCCGCGCTCGTCTACGGCGTTTTCACCTTCTGGTACCACAACTGGTCCGGCCCGCTCGGGCCGGAGGAGATCGACACCTACCTCGCTCGCCTCGCGGAACGCCCGGAGGCACCGGATGGGGACCGCCTGGCGGCACTGCGCCGCTTCCTCGAGGCGGACGACGGCGGCGAGTTCTTCATGGTCAACCTGATCCGCCTGAAGGGGGACCCCGTCGCCGACCCGGAGACGGGCACTCCCCGATCCGCCGCGGAGCTGCTCCGCCGCTACACGGGTGCCTTCATGCCCCGGGTGATCCTCCGCGCGGGCCACCCGACCTTCTTCGGGCGCGCCGCCGGGCGCTACCTCGAGCAGTGGGGTGTGGAGCCGGACCCGGGGTGGACGCTCGCCGGCATCGTCCGCTACCGCAGCCGGCGGGACCTGATGGAGCTCGTGACCGATCCGCGCTTCGACCCGGACCACGTCTTCAAGGTCGCGGCGCTCAGCCACACCCTCGCCTTCCCCGCCGCCCCGGCCACCGTGGTGGTGGGGCCCCGGGTGACCGTGGCCCTGCTTCTCGGCCTCGCGGGAGCGCTCGGGCACCTCGCTTTCGGCACGCGCTGAGCCCCTCGGCGGCGCTCCCGGCCGCTTCCCGCTTCCCGGGAGGCCCTCC
>JALSIO010000289.1 GCA_026989995.1 Myxococcales bacterium | reverse complement strand
GTGGAGCTCCTCGCCCGGCATCCCCCGCCGCATGGCCTCGGCCAAGGCCCACAGCCGGCCCGGCCTCGGCACGTCGATGCTCTCGCAAAGCGCCTCGAGGCCCTCCCTTCCCTCGGGCACCGCGGGCCGTTCGAGCCCGAAGTGGCCGATCTCGAGGGAGCGCAGGGCCTTTTGCAGGCTCTCCTTGAAGGTGCGCCCGATGGCCATCGCCTCGCCCACGGACTTCATCTGCGTGGTGAGGACGTCGCTCGCGCCCGGGAACTTCTCGAAGGCGAAGCGGGGAATCTTGGTGACCACGTAGTCGATGGTGGGCTCGAAGCTCGCCGGCGTCTCCCGGGTGATGTCGTTGCGGATCTCGTCGAGGCGGTAGCCCACGGCGAGCTTGGCGGCGATCTTGGCGATCGGAAAGCCGGTGGCCTTGGAGGCGAGGGCCGAGGAGCGCGACACCCGGGGATTCATCTCCACCACCACCTGCGTCCCGGTGGCCGGGTCGACGGCGAACTGGATGTTCGACCCCCCGGTGTCGACACCGATCTCCCGGATGATCGCCAGCGCCGCGTCCCGCATCACCTGGTACTCCTTGTCGGTGAGCGTCTGCGCCGGGGCCACGGTGATGGAATCGCCGGTGTGGACCCCCATGGGGTCGAAGTTCTCGATGGAGCAGATGATGACGACGTTGTCCGCTCCGTCGCGCATCACCTCGAGCTCGTACTCCTTCCAGCCGAGGACGCTCTGTTCCACCAGGCATTGATGGCGCGGGGACTGCTGGAGCGCCCAGGCCACGAGGTCGTCGAAGTCCTCGTCCCGCCAGGCGACGCTGCCACCGGTTCCCCCGAGCGTGAAGCTCGGCCGGATGATCGCGGGCAGTCCGGTCCGGCCCAGGATCTCCCGCGCTTCCTCGACGCTCCGCGCGTAGCCGGAGGCCGGGAGTCGCAGCCCGAGCCGGAGCATCGCCTCCCGGAAGAGCTCCCGGTCCTCGGCCTTCCGGATCGCCTCGAGGTTGGCGCCGATGAGCTGGACGCCGTGGCGATCGAGCACGCCCGACTCGGCGAGGTCCACGGCGAGGTTGAGCGCCGTCTGCCCGCCGACGGTGGGGAGCAGGGCGTCGGGGCGCTCGAGGGCCAGGATGCGGTCGAGGCTCTCCACCGTCATGGGCTCGACGTAGGTGCGGTCGGCCGTCTCCGGATCGGTCATGATGGTGGCGGGGTTCGAGTTGACGAGCACCACGCGGTAGCCCTCCTCCCGGAGGGCCTTGCAGGCCTGGGTGCCCGAGTAGTCGAACTCGCAGGCCTGCCCGATCACGATGGGCCCGGAGCCGATGACCAGGATGGTCTCGATGTCGTCTCGTCGAGGCACTCAGTTCCCCCGCGCGACCGCGGCACCGGAGACCGCCTCGCCGCGCTTGTGGCGCAACACCATCTCCCGAAACCGGCCGAAGAAGTAGGCCGCGTCGTGCGGCCCCGGCGAAGCCTCGGGGTGGTACTGGACGGAGAACACGGGGAGCTTCCGGTGGGCCAGGCCCTCCACGGTTCCGTCGTTGAGGTTCACGTGGGTGACCTCCACCGGCTCCCCCACGCGCTCCAGACTCTCGGGATCGACTGCGTAGCCGTGGTTCTCGGCGCAGATCGCCACGCGCCCCGTGGCGAGGTCCTTGCCCGGCTGGTTGCCGCCGTGGTGCCCGAAGACGAGCTTCCGCGTGCGCGCGCCGAGCGAGAGCGAGAGGATCTGGTGCCCCAGGCAGATGCCGAAGAGTGGAAGGCGGCGGGCGAGCTCCGCCACCTGTTCGCGCACGCCGCGCACGCCGGCGGGATCTCCGGGCCCGTTGGAGAGAAAGACCGCATCCGGCCGCCGGGCGAGCACCTCCCCGGCGGGAGTGGTGGCCGGGACCACGGTCACACGGAAGCCCTGCTCCACGAGCATTCGCAGGATGTTTCGCTTCACCCCGAAGTCGTAGGCAACCACCGAGAGGGAGGGCTCGGGCCGCGGCGGGCGCGGGATCTGCCCGCCCACCCCCGCCCAGGCCCCTTCGCGGAACTCGTAGGGCGCGGAGCAGGTCACCTCGGCCACGAGATCCCGCCCGTCGAGCCCCGGGGCCTCGCGGGCGCGACGCCGGAGCGCCTCCACGTCCTCCGCCTCGCGGCCGGCGGCGATCACCCCCATCTGGAAGCCGCCGTCCCGGATCCGGCGCACCAGCGCACGGGTGTCGATCCCGGCCAGGCCCACCACACCGTGGCGCCGCAGGTAGGTGTCGAGATCCTCCTCCGCCCGCCAGTTGCTCACCACTGGCGAGAGCTCGCGCACCACGAACCCCACCAGGTGCGGGCGCTCCGACTCCTCGTCCTCGGGGTTGACGCCCACGTTGCCGATCTCCGGGCAGGTCATCGCCACGATCTGACCGGCGTAGGAGGGGTCGGTGAGGATCTCCTGGTAGCCCGTCAGGCTGGTGTTGAAGCACACCTCTCCGACCCCGGAGCGCTCCGCGCCGAAGGCGGCGCCTCGGTAGACGGTGCCATCGGCCAGTACCAGGCAGGCCGGCCGTGAAGACCCTTGGCAGCTCATGGTCGGAGAATCCCCCGGTCGGCTTCGTAGACGGGGATCCCGTCCACGACGGTGGCGCGGACCCGCCCCCCCAGCTCCTGGCCCGCCCAGGGGGAATTGCGGCTCTTCGAGTAGCCCTGCACCGGATCGTAGGTCCAGTGCTCCTCGGGGTCGATGACCACCAGGTCCGCCGCCGCGCCGACCGCGAGGGTGCCTCCCGGGATCCCCAGGATGCGGGCCGGACAGGTCGAAAGCCGCCTGATCAGCTCGAGCGGCGGAAGGTGACCCTGCCTCACGAGCTCGAGGAGCACGGGCACGGCGGTCTCGAATCCGATGATGCCGGGTGGCGCCTTGGTGAACTCCACCTCCTTCTCGTGGACCGCATGGGGAGCGTGGTCCGTGGCGATGGCGTCGAGGGTCCCGTCGCCGAGCCCCCCGAGCAGGGCCTGCCGATCCGCCTCCGAGCGCAGCGGAGGCGCCATCTTGGTGTTGGTGTTGAAGCCGAGCGTGGCTTCGTCCGTGAGGGTCAGGTGGTGGGGGGTCACCTCGGCGGTGACGTGCACACCCCGGTCCCGGGCCTCCCGGATCAGCTCGACGGCCCGGGCGGTGGAGACGTGCGCCACGTGGAGGTGGGCCCCGGTGAGCTCTGCGAGCATCAGATCCCGGGCCACCTGGATGGCCTCCGCCACCGCCGGATTTCCCGGGAGGCCGAGTCGGGTGGAGACCGGGCCCTCGTTGACCACGCCCTCACCCACGAGGGTGCGGTCCTCGGCATGGGTGATGACGGGCACCCGGCAGAGCGTCGAGTACTCGAGCACCCGACGCATGACTCCACTGTCCATGATGGTCCGGCCGTCGTCGCTGAAGGCCACGGCGCCGGCGTCCACGAGGGCGGCCATCTCGGTCATCACCTCGCCGCGGAGCCCCCGCGTGGCCGCCGCCACCGGGTAGACCCGGACGGGCGACTCATGACGGGCCCGATCCAGGATGTAGTCGGTCACCGAGGGGTCGTCGTTCACCGGCTCCGTATTGGCCATGCACGCGACCGCCGTAAAGCCCCCTGCGGCAGCGGCCCGGCCGCCGGATCGGATGTCCTCCTTGTACTCCTGGCCGGGTTCGCGGAGATGGGTGTGCAGGTCCACCAGGCCGGGGCATACCCAACAGCCGGCGGCGTCGA
>JALSIO010000288.1 GCA_026989995.1 Myxococcales bacterium | reverse complement strand
TCGAGCGTCGACTCCGCCGTGGCCGCGCTGCGCGGTGGCGCCGACGACTTCGTGGTCGCCGATGGGTGCGACATCGACGAGCTCGTCGCGCGCGTGGTGGACGCCGCGCGGGGCGCCGCGCAGCACGTGCCCGGGAGCCTCGCGGACCGTCTTCCCGGGCGGCATCCCGCGATCCGCCGGGCCCGCGAGCGGCTTCTCGCGCTCGCGCCCCTCGGCGTCCCGCTCCTGATCGCCGGCGAGCCGGGTACCGGGCGCGACACGGCGGCGCGGGCGGTTCACGCCCTCGGCCCGGCACCTTCGGGAGAGTTCCTGCGCGTCGAGGGCCGCCGCTTCGAACGGACTTCCTCCTTCCCGGGGCACGGCACGCTCTACCTCGACGGCGCGGACGAGCTCTCCGAAGATGCGGCCGAGTGGTGGGGGCGTCGCCTCCCCGAGCTCGAACGGGAGGGCCGGTGGCGGGTGGTGGCCTCCGCCGGGCCGGGCTTCGGTGCGGGGGCGGGCTCGCTCGCGCGGCGCCTGTCCCGCTTTCGGATCGGGCTGCCGCCGCTCCGGGAGCGGCGACGCGACCTCGGGCCGGTGTCCGAGGTGCTCCTCGCCGACATCGCAGGCCGCCTCGGGCGCCCCCGTCCGGTGCTCACGCCGGGCGCGCTCCGCCTGCTCGCGGGCCAGCCCTGGCCCCGGAACCTCGCAGACCTGCGTGCGCTTCTCGAGCGCGCGGTGGCCTATGGCGGGGGCACCCGGATCGGGGAGGAGCGCGTCGAGGAGCTCCTCCGGGAGCAGCGCCCCTCGGTGGCGAAGCTCCGCGAGCAGCGGCGGTGGCACGAGCGCGAGGCGCTGCTGCGCGCGCTCGAGGAGAGCGGCGGCAACATCTCCCGGGCCGCACGACGCCTGGGGCGGAGTCGGGCGGCGGTGTATCGCCTGATCGACAAGTACCGGATCGACCTGGAGCGGTGATGGAGAGCGCGCGACCGACTGCGCGGTCTGTGGGCCCCGCGCCGCGCAGCGGCCTCGGTGCGCGGTGGGCGATCGCCGCCGCGGCATGTCTGCCGCTCGGCATGGTCCTGGGGGCGGGGGCGCTTTCCGCCGCTCGGGACGGGCCGGGAGTCGGGCTTCCCTGCACCGTGCTTCCGAGCGGCCGCGTGCTCGCCCAGGGCGGCGCGTGCCCGCTCCCGGCCGGCGGCGTCCTGCTCGCCGCCCGGGCGGGTGGGGTCCCCATCGAGCCCTCGCCGCAGGCGCTTCGCCGGGCCGCCCGCGAGCACCCGGAAACCCCGATCGAGCTCCGGATCCGCACGGCTTCGGGCTCGCACCGGCTTGCCCTGAATCCGGAACACCGCGACCGGCGCGCGCGGTGGGTGGATCTCCTCCGCTTCGTTCCCGTCGGGGCGGGCCTTCTCGCCCTTCCGCTCCTGCTGCTCCGCACCGGTGCGCCCGCGGCGGTGCCCCTCGCACTGCTCTACGGAAGCGTGGCGGGACTCCTCGGCGCGGCGGTCATCGGCCGTTGGCTGCCGGAGTTGTGGGCGATCGGTGTGGTCGGTGCGAGCCTTGCCCCGGCCGCCCTTCTCCACCTCCCGCTCACGCTTCCGCGGGTTCGACCGGTTCTCGCCCAGGTTCCGGCCATCGCGGGAGCGCCCTATCTGGTGACGGCCCTCCTGCTTCCGCTCGGCGCCGTGGCCGTCGTCTCGGATGCGGACCTCTGGCCGGTGTTCACCCGGCTCGCGGGCCTGATCGCCGCGGCGGGCTGGGTGGCGCTCGTGGTCTCGTGCCTCTTCGCCCTGCGCGAATCGCGCTCGGGGCTGGAGCGGGCGCGGGCGCGACTCGTCGCCCTCGGCGCCCTCGTCCTTCCGGCCCTGGCAACCCCCCTTCTGGCGGGCCGGGTACCTCCCGGTGTGCCGCTTCCCCTGGTTCCCCTGGCCGCCGTGCTTGCCGTCCTGCCGGTCCCCCTCGGACTCGCCATCGGGCGCTATGACCTGTTCGGCGTCGATCGCCAGTTGCGGCTTTGGATCGGGCGTCTGGCCCTTGCGGTGGCCGTGGCCATGGCGGTGGTGGCGCTGCTCGTGGGGGCGGCGGAGCTCTCGCGCGCCGGGGGGGCGGCTTCGCTGCCTCCCGCGTTCGCCCTCGTCTTCGTGGTGCTCGTGGCGGCCGAGCTCTTCCGCCCGCGGCTGCTCGGGGCCGTGGGTTCGCTCACGGCGCGGCGCGCGCCGGCGCTCGAGGTGGAGCGGCGGGGACTCGAGCGGGCACTGGCCGAGCTCCGGGACGAGGAGGCGGTGCTGGAGGAGCTCGCGGCGTCGCTCCTCCGCGCTCTGCGGTCCGGCTTCGTCGCCGTGGCCGTCGCCTCCGGGCGCGGCCTCCACCCGGTGGGATCGTGGCCACCCGGCCAGGTTCGGGCCCTCGACGCGGCCACCCTCGCCGCGGCAGCGCGCCTCGCCCGACCGGGCGTCGCCCTCCTCGACCGGGAGCTTCGCGATCGCGACCCGGATCGCAGGCGGCTCGCTGCCTTCGGAGCGGCGGCGGTGGCGGCGCTGCGTGATCGGGCCGAGCTGCTCGGGATCGCGGTGGTGGGCGAGCCGGAGGACGCCGAGCCCCTCGGCTCCGCCGAGCTCGACTTCCTCGCCTCGGCCGCCCGGCACGCGGGGCTGGCACTCCGAAACGCGCGGCTTGCCCGGGAGCTCGCGGTGGCGGAGCGGAGTGCGGCCACCGCGGCGCTCGCCCTCGCCCTCGCGCACGATCTCGGCAAGCAGCTCGCGTGGGCGGAGGGCCTGGTGCGGAGGCTTCCCGCCCGGATCGAGGAGCGCTCCCCCCGGCTTCACGGGGATCTGGAGCTCTTGCGGGAGCTTCTGGGTGAGCTCCGCCACGGGCTGCGCGGGCTCCTCGAAGGTGCCTCGGGGCCGTCGGAGACCGGTGGGGTCCGGCTCGACGAGATCGTGGCACGGGCGGTGGCAGCCGTGCGGAGACTCCACCCGAAGCCCCCCATCTCCGTCGAGCTCGAGCCCCGGGCCGCGGCCTGGCGGGGGGGACGCCTGCTCGAGCGCGTGGTGCAGAACCTGGTGGAAAACGCCGTCCTCGCGAGTCCGCCGGGCGAGGTGGTGCGGGTGGTCGGCGTCCCGAGCGGTGCGGGCGTCGAGCTCCGGGTGGTCGACCGCGGGCCCGGACCTCCGGCCGGCGGCTACGCGCGCGCCTTCGAGCTCGGCTGGAGCTCGCGCTCCGGAGCCGCGGGGCGGGGCATCGGCCTCCCGGTCTGTCGCGAGCTCTGCCGCAGCCTCGGGGCCACCCTCGCGCTCGGGCCGGCGCACGGAGGCGGGACCGTCGCGACGATCGGGCTTCGCGGCCCCGGCGGAGGCGGTTCGACCCGCGGAGCCGCGACGTGAGGGGGGCGCGATCGGGACACCGCCGGGGGGCCTGGCCGCCGCCCGTCGCGCTCGGCTTCGCCTGGGCGGTCGTGCTGGCGCCCGGCTCCGCCGTGGCGGGCTCGGCGGCTCCCGTTCCCTCGGAGATCCTGGAGCGGGCCTTCGAGAACCAGTACGGGTGCGGGATCTTCGCACGGGTGGAGCTGGTGACCCGGGCGGACGGGGGGCGTCCCCGCCGCCGACACCTGCTCATGGCCTCGCAGGTGGTGGACGGGCGGTTCCACGCGCTCGCCGAGCTCACCGAGCCGGCGTCGCTTCGCGGGATGTCCTTCCTGGTCGCGGAGCCCCGCCGCGGCGTCCGCGACGCCTTCGTG
>JALSIO010000287.1 GCA_026989995.1 Myxococcales bacterium | reverse complement strand
AGGCCAGGTGCACCCGGCCGAAGAAGGGAAGCAGGTGGTGCTCGCAGAGGCTGTAGAAGTCGATGTCCTTGACGAGCACCATCTCGTCGTAGCTGACGTCGAAGAGCGCGCCGTTCAGGACCTCGATCGGGTCCTGCCCGTAGCCCCCGGTGAGAAACCGGTAGGCCCGCGCCACCCGCCCCGGCGTGCGGAGGAGCCCGTCCCGGTCGGGATCCTCCCCGAGCTCCTTCAAGAGCGCCGCCACGAGCCCCTCGATCGGGTCGGGCAGCTCGGCCCTCGAGCCCTCAGCCATCGATCTCTCCCCACGCGAAGGCGTTCCGGCCGGTCTCCTCGATCCGGATTCCGAGCAGGCGGACCCCGGCCCGCTCGAGCCGGGGTGCGAGGAGCCGCGCGGCGAGGCGGGCGAGGTTCTCGGTGGTCGGGACCTCGTGGGCGAAGGCCGGATCGAGGTTGAGCAGACGCCACCCGAAGCGGTCGAGGACCTCCTCCCGGACCGCCCGATCGAGCTCCCGGGGCGGGAGGAGGTGGCCCGTGCGCGGGTCCACCTCGCCGCCGATCCGGACCTCGAGCGCGTAGTCGTGGCCGTGTCCGGCCGGATTGGCGCACTTGCCGAAGATCCGGCGGTTCTCCTCGTCTGCGAGCGCGGGACTGCGCAGGACGTGGGCGGCCGGGAAGCCGTAGCGGCGGGTGACCGACACCGCGCTCAAGGGCGCTCCGGCGGTTCGACCACGTCCACCCAGAGGCCCGGATCCTGGCGGAGCCGGATCCGGTCGAGGCGGCCGGGGGGAAGGGCCCGAACGAGGAGCTCCCGGATGACGCGGGCGAGGTTCTCCGGAGTGGGGGGCTCCTTGTCGAAGAACGGGGTGTCGCGGTTGAGATCGCGGTGGTCGAAGCGGGCCATGACCTCCCGCTCGAGCACCGCCTTGAGCTCCCGGAGGTCCATGATCATTCCGGTCACGGGGTCCGGCTCCCCGCGAACGCTGACCTCGAGCCGGTAGTTGTGACCGTGCTGCCGCGCGGCCGGGCCGTAGAGGCGCTCGTTCTCCTCCTCCGAGAGCTCGGGGTGGCGCAGGCGCAACGAGGCGGAGAACTCAATGGCCCGTGTCATTCGCAGCACGCTGCCAACCCTTCGGAAGACTTCGAGAAAAAGACCGCGAGCCGAAGCCCCAGGCTAGCCCGGGGGGGGATCCCGTCAACCGCGCGCGGGCGCGGAGCCCGGTGGCCCTCAGTAGCGGCGCAGCAGGCCCCGCACCACGCCGCGGATGGCCACCTCGTCCGCGGGCACCTCGATCACCCGCATGGCGGCATTGGCGGGCACGAGCCGCACCCGGTCGCCGGCGCGGTGGAAGCGCTTCAGGGTCGCCTCCTCGCCCCGCAGCAGCGCGACCACCGTCTCCCCGTCCCGGGCCTCGGGGGTGCTCTCGACCACGACGTAGTCCCCGTCCCGGATCTGGTCCTCGATCATGGAATCGCCCCGGACCCGGAGCACGTAGGTCCCCCCGCGCCGGCCCACCATGAAGGGGGGGACGGAGATGGTCTCGTGCACCTCCACGGCCTCGATGGGCGCCCCCGCGGCCACGGTTCCGAGCAGCGGGACCTCCACGCCCTCGCCGCCGTCACCGGGCCGCGCCGGCTCCACGGAGCGGGAGCGGTTCCACGACTTGCGCAGCCACCCCTTGTCCACGAGGTGCTGCACGTGCTTGTGGACGGTGGCGACCGACGAGAGGCCGAAGTGGGCGCCGATCTCCTCGAGGCTCGGCGAGTAGCCCCGCTCGTCGATGAAGCGGCAGACGAAGTCGTAGATCTCGCGCTGGCGTCGGGTGAGGGCCATGGGCACTCCCCCGGGCACCGGGCCCGGCTTTCGCCGGATCATCGCCCTCTCCGGGCGAAAGTCAAGCGCAGAGGAGGGCGCGACGCCTCAGCTCGACAGGGCCGAGAGCTTCCGCTCGGCGGGGGCCCGGTAGAAGCGCCGCAGCTCGCCGAGGAGCGCCGGAGTATCCCGGCGGGACGGGAAGCGGCCGGCAAGCTCGCGGCAGTAGCGCTCCGCCATCCGGTGGGCCGCTTCGTACCGGGTGCGCGTGGCGCCCCGCACGAACCGGTCGAACCGGAAGCCCGAGAAGTGTCCGAGCGGGTCCCGGCCCTGGAAACGGGCGGCCACGAAGCGGTCGATCTCACCCTGCAACTCGAGCAGGAGCCGCGAGACCCGGCGCCCCTCGAGCGCGTGCCAGGCGAGGCAGACGAAGTGGGAGGTCTCCTCGGCGATCGCATCCGGGTCGGCCGCGTCCCGCGGATCGAGGTAGAGCCCCAGCAGGAGCTCCTCGCCCTCCTCGAGCACCAGCAGCCCCGAGCGGGGCGAGACCGACGGCAGCATCCGCCGCGCGGCCTCGACGGGCATCAGGTGGTCGCGGGCCCGCACCGGAAGGTCGAGGTCGTAGACCGCCCGCAGGAGGTCCTCGGTGGCGTCGATCCGCCGAGCCACGCGGGCGGCCTCCGCCTCCCTCCCCGGCGCCGATCCGTCCCGACCGCGTCCCGTCACGCCTGAACTTCCCCCGCCCGCCCCCGGGCTGACGTCCGCGCACCTCATCGGCCGGTCCGACCCGGAGCCGCAGGCCGCTTCCCAGCGTACCGCCCCGACCCGGCGCGGGGATCCCCACAGGGAGATCGGTCCGACGGCCCCCAACGGCCGCCGGCTGGTTCTTGACACTCCTGCTTCCGGGCATACATTGCCGCCCGCTGGCACTCGGAGCGGCCGAGTGCCAGACCCGTTTGGGGTCGCCCGCCCGGCCCGGCCGCGGGGCCGACCGGCCGGGGGCCGACCCCGATTCGACGAAGTCCATGTTGCCACGCGGCAGTCCGGGGATCCCCCCGGGGCCGAGCAAGGAGCCGGATTCCATGAAGATCCGTCCGCTGCAGGACCGCATCCTCGTGAAGCGGGTCGAGGGGGAGGAGAAGACCAAGGGCGGCATCATCATTCCCGATACCGCCAAGGAGAAGCCCCAGGAGGGGCGGGTGATCGCCGTGGGCAAGGGCAAGGTCACCGAGGACGGCAAGCTCCAGCCCCTCGAGGTCAAGAAGGGCGACCGCATCCTCTTCTCCAAGTACGCCGGAACCGAGATCAACATCGACGGTGAGGAGCATCTGATCATCCGCGAGGACGACGTCCTCGGAATCGTCGAGTAGGAAGGAGGGCCGAACGGTCATGGCCAAGGAGATCAAGTTCGATCAGGACGCCCGGATGAAGCTGCTCTCGGGCGTGAACCAGCTCGCCAACGCGGTGCGGGTGACGCTCGGGCCCAAGGGCCGCAACGTGCTCATCGAGAAGAGCTTCGGCTCTCCCACGGTGACCAAGGACGGCGTCACCGTCGCCAAGGAGGTCGAGCTCGAGGACAAGTTCGAGAACATGGGCGCGCAGATGGTCAAGGAGGTCGCCTCCAAGACCTCCGACGTGGCCGGGGACGGAACCACCACCGCCACCGTGCTCGCCCAGGCGATCTACCGCGAGGGCTCGAAGCTCGTCGTGGCCGGCATGAGCCCCATGGAGCTCAAGCGCGGCATCGACCGGGCCGTGGATGCGGTGGTCGACCAGCTCCGCAGTCTCTCCAAGTCCACCCGGGACTCCGAGGAGATCGCCCAGGTGGGCACCATCTCGGCGAACAACGACCCGGAGATCGGGCGCATCATCGCCGAGGCGATGGAGAAGGTCGGCAAGGAGGGCGTGATCACGGT
>JALSIO010000286.1 GCA_026989995.1 Myxococcales bacterium | reverse complement strand
GAGGTCTCCTTGCGGCCTGTGATCGCTCTCGACGAGGTGGCGGAACGCCAGGGCCGCCCGCTCGAGGAGGTCGAGGCAGAGATCCGGAAGCGGGAGGCCGAGCTCCGTCGCAAGCGAATGGGAAAGACGGGCCAGTGCACCGTGGATGGCGATGACGCCGAGGCGCTCATCCTCGCGTGGTACAATCGTCCAGCCGACGTGGGGCGCCGCCCGGAGTGTGTGGGCCCGCTCTTCGACGGCTGAGCCTTTGTTGCGTCGGGCCCCGCCGACTGTATGGGAGCCGCCCCGCGTCGCACGGTCCTGGTCCTCTTCGGCACCCGCCCCGAAGCCATCAAGCTCGCGCCCGTCGTCCGCGCGCTTCGAGCGTTTTCGCGGCTCCGTGTCCTCCACGTCTCCACGGCGCAGCACCGGGACCTCTTGGAGGGACTCCTCGGCCCTCTGGAGGTTCACGTGGATTGCGATCTCGATCTCATGCGTCCGGACCAGACGCCGGCTCGCCTCTGCGCGCGGATTCTCGCTGCCCTCGACCGGCTCCTCGAGGATGACCCGCCCGATCTCCTGCTCGTGCAGGGGGACACCACGAGCGCGTTCGCCGGGGCACTGGCGGCCTTCTACCGGGGCATTCCGGTGGGTCACGTGGAGGCCGGCCTCCGATCCGACGACCCGGCATCGCCCTTTCCCGAGGAGATGAACCGCCGGCTGATCAGCCGGCTCGCCGACTTGCACTTCGCGGCGACGGCAGGCAACGCGGCCCGGCTCCGAGCGGAGGGGGTTCCGGAGGGGCGGGTCTTCGTCACCGGAAATCCCATCGTGGACGCGATCTCGCGTGTGCGAGATCTGCTGCGCCGCGGTGAGGCCGAGGTCGCGGAATCCCCGGAACTCGCCGGCCTCCCCGAGGAGGCCCGCCTCGTGGTCCTGACGACGCACCGCCGGGAGAGCTTCGGAAAGCCGATGCGGCGGAACCTGGAGGTGCTGCGCGCGTTCGTGGATCGCCACGAGGATGTGGTCCTCGCCTTTCCCGTTCACCCCAACCCCGCGGTCGTCGAAGCGGCCCGTGGCATCCTGGGTGGGCTTCCCAGGATCCACCTCCTTCGGCCCCTTCCGTATCCGGATTTTCTGGCGCTTCTGATGCGAGCCTGGCTCGTGGTCTCCGATTCCGGAGGCATCCAGGAGGAGGCTCCGACCCTGGGCGTCCCGGTGGTCGTGATCCGCGAGAACACCGAACGACCCGAGGCTGTGGAGTCGGGTTGGGCGCGGCTTACCTGGAACGACCCGGACGAGCTTCGGAGGGTCCTCGAGGCGCACCACGCGGGGGCGATTCCACGGCCCGAGCCGGGATCGAACCCCTTTGGAGACGGTCGCGCCGGCCGCCGGATCGCCGAGATCGTGGACCGGGTGCTCGCTCAGGGGTGTTCCGGCGCCGTGGTGCCCTGACTCCCGCTCCGATCGGTCTTCGTGCGGTCGGACGCGCACAGCGCGGAGTTCGGATGGGCCGGGTCCGCGGGGACGGAAAGGAGGATCGCGCAGGTGGCTGGCAGCGGCGAGCGATTCACGGGCGAGCGCCTCCACCAAGGCGATCCCCTGTTTGCGGTCGACCTCGCGCGGCACGAGGCGGCCTACCGCTTCGCACTGGCGGACGGTCTTCGGGGACGGGTGGTCGAATTCGGTTCGGGTTCGGGATACGGGGCGGCGCTTCTCGCGGAGGCGGGGCTTGATGTCCTCGCCCTCGACCGGGTCGCTCCGGACCCCGTGCCACGGCGGTCTCCGGCACGCTTCGTGCGTGCCGATCTGCGGTTCGCACCCC
>JALSIO010000285.1 GCA_026989995.1 Myxococcales bacterium | reverse complement strand
AGATGGTGCGGGTTCTCCGGCCGGCGGGCGTGGCGGTGGTCACCACACCGAATCGCGCCACCTCGGACGGCGAGAACCCCTTCCACGTGCGCGAGTACCTCGCGCAGGAGCTCGAAGCCCTCCTGCGGTCGCACTTCGGGGATGTGGTGGTGCGTGGCGTCGCGGGCCGCGGTGCCGTGGCCGCATACTATCAGGCTCGCCTCGACCGGATCCGGCGAATCACGCGGCTCGATCCCCTCGGCATTCGTCGTCGGCTCCCCCGAGGACTGGTGGAATGGGCGTTCGCCCGCCTTGCGCGGGTCGTTCGGGCCGGCATCCGCCGGGGCCCGGGCATTCCCGACGCGTCCTGGCGGGACTTTCCAGTCACGCATGAGGTCGCCGACTGCCTCGATCTCCTCGCGGTGTGCCGGGAACCCATTCGCCGCACGGATGCGTAGGTGGGTTCAGGGGCCGGCCTCCCGGAGGGACCGAGAGGCCTCCCGGACGTACTCGCGGGCGAAGCCGACGCCGATCAGCGCGCGGGTGGCCAGGAGGCCCGCCGAGAGCGCGAGACTGCTCGCCAGGAGCACCTCGGGGGGGGCGTACTCCCGGAAGCAGTAGAGGAAGGCCGCCTGTCCGGTTCCCAGTCCCGACACGGCGATGGGCAGCGATGACACCAGGGAGACCACCAGCACGCCAATGGCGAGGTCACCCACGGGCATCGTCACGCCGAAGGCCAGCAGGGCCACGCCGATCAGGGAGGCGAAGGAGAGGACGAAAACGAGCCGGAGCGAACCCACCCGGACCAGCACCCCAAGGGGAAGTTCAGCGAGGAGCGAGACGAAGGACCAGCTCCGAAGCCGCCGGAGTGGGGCCCAGCTGCACGGAAGCCGCAGCGCGAGGGTTCCGGCGAGGCCGGCTCCCGCGAGAAGACCCACGATCTCGCCGCGTACGGCGGGAACGCGGGTCTCGAAGAGCAGCCCACCGGCGGCTCCGAGGAGCACGAGAAAGCCGAGGTCGAGCGCGGACAAGAGCATCACCCCGCTGGCGGCGCGCCCGAGCTCGAGGCCCGTCCGACGTCGAAGCAGAACGGCGAGTGCTCCGAGGCCGACGGTGATGTGGACTACCGAGAGCAGGTAGCTGGCCGCCTTCACCCGCGCCGCGAGGGCGAAGCCCACCCGTTCCCGGGCGAAGAGTCGCGACAGGGCGCCTGCTTCCAGGGCCAGGGACAGCAGTCCGTACGCGGCGAGAGATGCACCCAGTAGAAGGCCCGTGCGGCGATCCACGGCGCCGAAGGCCGCCCCGAGGTCGAAGCGAAGCAGGAGCCATGCAAGAACGCCGCCGCTTACCAGGAGGGGGAGGGCCCGCCGGAGTCGCGTTCGGCTGTCAGGACCCACCGCTGCATCCCCGATCGCGAACGCGGAGCATGCCCGGCACCGTAACGCAGCCGGGATCCGAGCGGTCCTTCCGGGCTCTCCTTCGGGCTAGAGGCAGGCCGAAACCGGTCCCACGCAGATCGGGAACTCGTTGCTCAGCAGACCGTAGTTCGTGAGCAGCTGGAACATGTAGAGCCCGCTCTGCGTCGGAGGATTCAGGATCTCGATCTCCACCAGCCCGCTGGTACAGAAGGGGGAGAAGGTGCCCCCCACGCAGCTCACCGTTGCTGGCACCCGCTGGCCATCGAGCAGCGGGATGGCGTCGCGGCGCACCGCCACCGCCCGAAGCTGGAAGGGATTGTCCGCCGGGAGGACCGGGAGGTCCGGATCCCCGGTGGCCCCCCCACCCGGGGCGGGCACATCGATCAGCGGCTGCGGGTGCCCCTGCTCTTCGCCGGCGTACAGGTTGAGCTTGGCCGTGAAGGTCATCACCAGGCTGCCGGTCGCGGCCTCGGCCAGGATGTCCGCGCGGCTCAGGATGAAGGACTGCGGGTCTTCGAGG
>JALSIO010000284.1 GCA_026989995.1 Myxococcales bacterium | reverse complement strand
GCAGCGCGAGGCGAAGACGCCGGACGACTTCTTCCTCGGCTTTCCCTCCTACTGGAACGTGGTGGCACTCTACGCGTGGCTGCTCGAGGTCCCCCCCGGAATCACCGCCGCGGTCGTGCTCCTGCTTTCGATGCTGGTCTTCGTACCGCTCAAGTACCTGTATCCGAGCCGCATGCGGCGCCTCTTCCGCACGACCGTGGCGCTCGGGATCCTCTGGGCAGCCTCGATGACCGCGGCCCTGCTCCGCCCGGATGCCGCCGCGCGCCTCCACCTCGTGGAGATCTCGCTGGTCTTCCCGGCGTGGTACGTCGCGGGTTCCCTGTGGCTGGGCGGCCTGTGCGTGCGGCGCCGTGGCTAGTGCCGGCCCCGCCGGGGCCACCGGCTGCCTCCTGATCCAGCTCGGGACACCGGTCTCCCCGTCCGTGCGCGACGTCCGCCGCTACCTGGCGCAGTTCCTGGCCGATCCGAGGGTGGTCGACCTCCCGGCTCCGCTCCGCCGGCTCCTTCTGCACGGGGTCATCCTCCGCATCCGGCCCCGTCGCTCGGCCGCCGCCTACCGCCAGATCTTCGGCCCGGAAGGCTCCCCCCTCCGGGTGCACGGGCAGGCCCTGGCCGAAGCCGTCGGCCGCGAGCTCGGAGCGGGCACTCGCGTCGAGCTCGCGATGCGCTACGGAGAGCCCTCCATCGCCACCGGGGTCGCCCGCCTGATCGAGCGCGGCGCCGCACGGATCGCGGTGATCCCCCTCTTCCCGCAGCGGGCCGCATCCTCCACGGGCTCCGCCCTCGCCGAGCTCTACCGGGCGGCGGCCCGACCCTTCGACGTGCCACCGCTTCGGGTCGCCGACCCCTTCTTCGACCACCCCGGCTTCCTGGACTCCGTGGCGGAATGCATCCGGGAGGCCGCCGGGGAGTGGCCGCCCGAGCACCTGCTCCTGAGCTACCACGGGCTCCCCGAGCGACACGTCCGGCGAAGCGGCGGGCCCGGCTGCCTCGAGGGGCCCGACTGCTGCGAGAAGCCGGGGGCGCGGCTCGCCCGCTGCTACCGGGCGCAGTGCTACGCCACGAGCCGGGCGCTGATCCGCCTGCTCGGCCTCCCGGCCGAGCGCGTCACCACGGCCTTCCAATCGAGGCTCGGCCGCACCCCCTGGATCCGGCCCTACACCGATGAAGTGATGGCGTCGCTCGCCGCCCGGGGCGTGCGGCGGCTCCTGGTGGCCTGCCCGTCGTTCGTGGCCGACTGCCTGGAGACCCTCGAGGAGATCGGCATCCGCGGCGCCGAGCGCTGGCGGAACCTCGGCGGCGAGGAGCTCCGGCTCGCGCCCTGCCCCAACGACCGGCCCCGCTTCGCCTCGGCCGTCGCCGAGATCGCCCGCGGCCTCGGCGCGGGCGGGCCCGCCGGCGCCGAGGGTGCGGGGCCCGGCGTCCGGGAGCCGTAGCCCGAGCGGTCCGCGCCAGGCCCGAGGGCCGGCCGAGCTCTTCCACGGAGCCAGCCGATGATCGAGCCCCGAAATCCGTCAACACCCTTCCGCAACGGGACAGGCTAGAGCCGGGAGGCGAGCTGCTCGGCGGCGCGGGTGCCGGATGCGAGGGAATCGGCGACCGCCACACCGGCACGCCAGGATCCGGCGAGGGCCACGGGGGCGTCACCGAGGGCGGCCTCGGCCTCCTCCATCGCCGCCGGGTGCCCCACGCCGGGCTGGGGGATGGCGCGCGGATAGCGGTGCACGTGGAGCACCTCCACCTGGTCGCGAAGCCCGAGCACCCGCTCGAGGTCGGCCTGGATCCGGCGCGCGAGCTCCCGGTCCGGAACGTGCACGGCCTCGGGCCAGCGCTCCCCGCCGAGCATGCAGGTGAGAAGCTCCCGTCCGGCCGGCGCCCGCCCGGCGAAGAGCTGGCTCATGAACAGGCATCCGAGCAGCGAGAGCTCCTCCTCCCTCGGCACCAGGAAGCCGAAGCCGGTGATGGGCTCCCGGCAGGCGCGCGGATCGACGCCCACCGCCACCGAGACGATGGGTGCGTAGCGCACCGAGGCCAGCGCCCGCGCGGTCTGCGGGGCGACCGGCTCGAGGAGGCGGGCGGCCTCGGGCGCCGGGGTCGCGAGGAGGAGCGCCCGGGCCGCAAGGCGTCCCGAGGCGCCGGGCGAGGCGTAGCCGAGCTCGAAGCCCCCGCCCGCCGACTCCGGCCGCGGCGCAATCTCCTCCACCCGCGCTCCGAGGTGAAGTGCCTCGCCGAGGCGGCTGGCGAGGGCCCGAGCCAGCCCGCCGAGCCCGCCCCGGTAGGAGAAGCTCCCCCGAAGGCCGGCCGGGCCCACGGGCCTCCGGGACCGGCGAAGCGCCCCGCGAAGCAGGGAGCCGGCCTCCTCCTCCATCTCCACGAGGGCTGGGAACACCGCGGCAGCACCGAGCCGGCGCTCGTCTCCCGCATAGATCCCGGTGAGGAAGGGGCCCGCGAGCGCGCGCACGGCCTCGGGCCCGAGCCGCCTTCCCAGGAACTCCGCGACGGTCTCCTCGTGCGGCCGTCCCACGGGCACGAAGGGCTCCCGGAGCAGGCGGAGCTTGCCGCGGGTCGAAAGCAGGGGCGTGCGGAGCAGGCCCAGGGGGCCGAGCGGAACGGGTTCCAGCCGGCCGCCCCGGACGAGGAAGCGATGCCGGCTCGCCGGCGAGGCCGGCACCAGACCTCCGGTGAGGTCGTGGCGCTCGAGGAAGGCCCGCATGGCCCCCTTCACCTGCACGGTGTTGGGGCCGACCTCGATGCGGTAGCCGCGGATCTCCGCGGTACCCATCACGCCGCCGGGAACCAGCGCGCTCTCGAGGACCGCCACCCGGAAGCCGGCATCCCGCAGCTCGAGCGCCCCCGCGAGCCCCGCGATCCCCGCCCCCACCACCGCCACGTCCACCGACGGCGCGGAGTCGAGCTCGTTCAAGCGAGCGACCTCGCCGCCTCGGTGAAGGCGCGGACGCCGTCCACCGGCGTGTCCGGCAGGCACCCGTGGCCCAGGTTCAGGATGTGTCCCCGGGCCGGGCGCGCGGCCTCCGCGAGCGTCCGCACCCGGCGCCGGATCGCCTCGGGCGGCCCGTGGAGCGCGCAGGGATCGAGATTGCCCTGCAGGCTGGCCCGCGGCCCGACCCGACGGGCGGCCGCGCCGAGGTCCACCCGCCAGTCCAGTGAGAGCACGTCCGCGCCGGAGGCGAGCATCTCCTCCACCACGTGGGCGCCGCCGTATACGAAGAGGATCACGGGCGCGCGGTCCCGGGGGAGCCGTGACACGATCTCGCGGTGTACGGGGAGCACCACCTGCCGGTACTCCTCGGGCCCGAGGATCCCCGCCCACGTGTCGAAGAGCTGCACGGCGTGGGCGCCGGCCTCCACCTGCGCGGTGAGGTAGCGAACCGTGAGCTCGGTGAGCACACCGAGAAGCTCGCGGAGCACCTCGGGCTCCCGATAGAGCATGCGCTTCAGGGCCGAGAAGTGCCGGGAGCCGCCGCCCTCCACGAGGTAGGCCGCCAGGGTGAACGGGGCCCCCGCGAAGCCGAGCAGCGGGATGCGCCGCGGTTCGAGCTCCCGGCGGAGGCGACGCAGGATCTCGTAGACGAAGGGCACCGACTCGCGCGGATCGGGGACCCGCAGGGCGCGCACCTGCTCGCGGGTGCGGATGGGCTCCCGCACCGTGGGGCCCGGTGCGAACTCGACCTCGACCCCCATGGCCGGAACGGGCACGAAGATGTCGGAGAAGAAGATCACCG
>JALSIO010000283.1 GCA_026989995.1 Myxococcales bacterium | reverse complement strand
GCTGCGGAGGGGACTGTTGCCGTTCCCGGGCGGGAGGAGCTCCGGGTGGTCGCGGCCTGCGACCTGGCCTGTGGAGATCTCGACCTCGAGCTCCTCGACCCGGCCGGGGAGGTTCTCGACCGCGACGAGGGAGGCGACCCGATCCCGCGGGTGCTCGCCCACGCGTCCGGGGAGGGGCGGCTCCGCTACCGGCTCCGGATGACGACCTGCGGCCAGCCCCCCTGCGCCGCTGCGGTACAGGTCCTCCACACCCCCGTCGAAGCGGCTCCCGAGGAGGGCCGCGCGGAGGTCGAGGAGCGGCTCGAGGCCGCCCTGCTCGGCTTCGGGGCGCTGGCCGGGCAGCGGGGCACGCGGGCCGAGCCGCTCGGTGCGCCGCTTCTGGGGGATCTCACGCCGGGCGAGGCCCGCGAGTTCGACCTCGAGCTCCCGGGGGGATCGCCGGTGGTGGTCTTCGGTCTGTGTGACTCCGACTGCACCGACCTCGACCTGCGCGTCTACGCGCCCTCCGGGGAGGTGGTGGGTGTGGACGCGGAGCCGGATGCCGGGCCGCGGGTGCTGGTCGATCCGGAGGAGGCCGGCACCTACCGGCTCGAGGTCTCCATGGAGGCTTGCGAGGGGGAGTCGTGCGCCTTCGGGGTCGCCGCGATGGTGCTCCACGGGAGGGCGGAAATCGCCTACGGAACGTGCTTCGCCGTCTCCCCCGATGGTCTCCTGCTCACGGCGCTCCACGTGGTGGAACGGGACGGGCCGCTTCGGGTTCGCCTTGCGGACGGTCGCATCGCGCGTGCGGAGGTGGTGGCAACGGATCCCGACCACGACCTCGCACTGCTGCGCGCGAACGCCGCCACCCCCGCGTACCTCTCGCTCGCCGAGGAGGGCCGGATCCGGCTCGGCGAGCGGGTCTTCACCCTCGGCTTCCCGGTCGTGGAGCTTCTCGGCCCCGAGCCCAAGTTCACCGAAGGCGTGATCTCCTCGGTCACGGGGAACGTGGGCGAGGCGCTGTTGCAGATCTCGGTCCCGGTGCAGCCCGGGAACTCCGGCGGGCCGCTCCTGGACGAGCAGGGCCGCGTCGTGGGGGTGGTGGTGCAGGTCGCCAGCCTGGGTGCCTTCCTCGATCTGGCCGGAACGCTCCCCCAGAACGTGAACTTCGCCGTCCGCGCGAGCTACGCCCGGCGCATGCTTCCGAAACTCCCGCCTCCCGATCCCCCGGTGGGCCGGGAGGAGGCGATCGAGCGCGCGCGGCGGGCGCTTTGCCTGGTCATCTCCGGCAAGGTCGACGACACGGTGCTGGCCGAGTAGCGCCGCGGGATGGGCGGGGGGCACACGCGGGTCCCGCGGGATGCCACCCCCCTCCGGTGGCGGTGGGGAGCGTCCATCCCCGCCCGGCGGCGTCGGCCGCGGTCGGTCGGGCCCGGCGGCTAGGAGCCGGCCTCGGACCGCTTCCGGAGCGCCTCGAGGATCTCCCGCTCCTCCGGGAAGCGCCCGGCCTCGTGCCGGGAGAAGATCCTCTCGCCGTCGACCTCGACGTCGAAGACGCCGTTGTCGCCGCGCACCAGCTCGGGGGTGACGCCGAACTCCCGTTCGATCGCGGCCGCCAGACTGGAGGCCTGGGGGAGGTAGTTTCAGCGCACGCAGTAGGTGATCGAGACCCGCATGGCTCCCAGGATAGCGCCTCGGCCCGGCGGGCCTCCCGGGGCTTGTCCTCCGGGATCTGCCGGTCTTCTCGGGGCCAGCCGGGACGGCACGGTCGAGGAGGGCGCGACGGTCGCCGCGGGCCTCGTCGGCGTCTTTCGCTGGCGCAGCTTCGACGGACCCGTGGACGGCCTCGTCTACGGAGCCGCCATCGGGATCGGCTTCGCCGCGGTCGAGAGCCTCCTCGCGCTCGCCTCCGCGAACGACGCCTCGCTGCCGCTCGTGGCTCGGGCGCTCGCCGCGCCGCTCACGCACGGGCTCTTCGGCGGCCTGGCGGGCCTCGGCGTCTCCCTGGCCCGCTTCGGACGCGGCCGCGCGGTGCGCCCGCCGGCGGCGCTCGCGCTCGGGGGCTTCGCCGCCGCTGCGCTCGCCCACGGCGCCTACGACGCGCTCCTGTTCGGCGCGGCCTGCCCGCCGGCTGCGGCACTTCTGGTGGGGGGCTCTGGCTGGCACTGCTCGCCGGGCTGCCGAGGCTCGCTGCCGCCTCCCGGGCCGCTGCCCCGCACGAGCCGCCGTCGGGCTGAGGGAGCGTCCGGACCTGCGCCGGGCAGACCCGGCACGCTGCTGCCGTCCGGCGGACCGCGGGTGCGCGGCCGGCCGCTATGTTCGCCCCATGGAGGGGTCCCGGGGGCCGGAGGGACAGGGCGCTTCGAGGGGGCCGCTCGCCGGCGTCCGGGTCCTGGCGCTCGAACAGATGCAGGCGCTCCCGTACGCCACCCAGCTCCTGGCACAGCTCGGGGCCGAGGTGGTCAAGGTGGAGCCTCCCGGGCGCGGAGAGGCCGGCCGCGGCGCGCTGCCGGCGATCCGCGACGCGGACGGCCGGCAGGTGGGCGCCACCTACCTGCGGAACAACCTCGGCAAGCGCAGCCTCACCCTCGATCTCAAGCACCCCGAGGGTCGGGCGCTTTTCGAACGGCTCCTGCCCCGCTTCGACGTGGTGGGGGAGAACTTTCGCCCCGGCGCGCTGGAGCGTCTCGGGCTCGGCTACGAGCGCCTCGCGGAGATCCATCCCCCGGTGATCCTGGTCTCGATCTCCGGCTTCGGAAGCGACCCCGCGAGCCCGTACACGAGCTGGCCCGCCTACGCCTGCGTGGCCGAGGCCATGGGCGGCTTCTACGAGGAGAACCGCGAGCCGGGCCGTCCCCCGCGCGTGGGCCCCGCCGGGGCACTCGGCGACATCGGGACGGCGCTCTTCGCAGCGGTCGGGATCCTCGCCGCCCTGCGGGAGCGCGACCGCACGGGGCGGGGCCGCCGGGTCGAGGTGGCGATGTTCGACGCCATGGTGGCGATGGCCGACGTCTATCCGAACCTGCGCTCCCTCGGGGTGGAGCACTTCTCGCGGCAGGCGACGCCAGGGATCTGGGACGCCTTCCGGGCCGACGATGGTTACTTCGTGGTGCAGGCCGTGCGCGAACCGCACCTCGAGCTCTTCGCACGGGTCGTGGGCCATCCCGAGTGGTTGGAAGACGATCGGCTCTCGGATCGCGCCGGCTGGACCGAGCACCTGGAGACCCTGATCCGGCCGGCGGTCGAGGCCTGGGCCCGGGGGCGGACCCGGCTCGAGTGCGCCCGTGAGCTCGCCCGGGCCGGGGTGGCGGCCGGGCCGTGCTTCTCGGCCGCCGATCTCGAGCTGGATCCGCACGTCCGGGCGCGGGGCATGATCCTCGAGCTCCCCCGCCCGGATGCCCCCACCCCGGTGCGGGTCACGGGGAATCCCATCAAGCTCTCCGGCGCGGAGGAGGCGGAGCCCCGGCGCTGGCCGCTGCTCGGCGAGCACACCGGGGAGATCCTGGCCGGCGAGCTCGGCCTCGGCGCGGAGGAGATCGAGGATCTCCGCCGGCGCGGCGTGGTGTAGATCGCCCGGGCCGCCGCTCCGATCGCGGGCGGGAGCTCGACTCCCGGCGCAGCCGGCGCCGGCTTCAGCCGCGGGCCGCTGCGGGGTGGCGCATGGAGTCGGGCAGCGGCTCCGAGAGGGCGCGCAGGACCTCGGCGTGGAGCGCCCGCTTGAGGGCCCCCATCACCGGGTGGGCCTTCGCCGCGAGCTCGCCTGCGAGGGCGATGGCGGCGG
>JALSIO010000282.1 GCA_026989995.1 Myxococcales bacterium | reverse complement strand
ACCGTGGCCGCCGGGACTCCGTGCCTCGGGCCGGCCACCCGGGCCGGCTGTGGCGCGATCTGCCCGGCGCTCGGCCGGGGGTGCTACGGCTGCTTCGGCGCGGCCTCCGACGCCCGGGCCGTGACCCTTGCCCGCAGCTTCCTGGCCCGGGGCGAGTCACCGGAGTCGGTCTGGCGGCGCTTTTCGGGGATCACGGGCCGGGAGCCCGCCTTCCGCCGGGCGGCGGAGGCCGCCCGTGGGTGAGCGGCGCACCGTCGCGGTGGGCGCGCTCGCGCGCGTCGAGGGCGAGGGTGCGCTCCACCTGCGCATCGAGGGCGGCCGGGTGGCGGAGCTGCGCCTCGAGATCTTCGAGCCCCCCCGCTTCTTCGAGGCCTTCCTTCGCGGGCGGTCGGTCTGGGAGCTTCCGGATCTGGTGGCCCGGATCTGTGGCATCTGCCCCGTCGCCTACCAGATGAGCGCCGTGCACGCCCTCGAGTCCATCGCCGGAGTCGGGATCCACCCCGGCGTCCGCGCCCTCCGGCGGCTCTACTACGCCGGTGAGTGGATCGAGAGCCATCTGCTCCACATGGTCTTCCTGGCCGCCCCCGACTACCTGGGCCTCGACGACGCCTTCGAGGTGGCCCGGATCCATCGCCGGGAGGTGGAGCGCTGCCTCGCGCTCCGGGCGCTCGGCAACCGGATCCTCGAGCTCCTCGGCGGCCGCTCGGTGAATCCCGTGGGCGTGTGCGTCGGCGGCTTCACCCGGCCGCCATCCGTCGAGGCCCTGCGCGAGCTCGCCGCCTCGCTCCGAGCGCGGATGGGCGACGCCGAGAGCCTCCTCGAGTGGATCGCCTCCCTCCCGGTCCCGGCCTGCCCGCAGGAAGTGGAGCTCGTGAGCCTCCGGCACCCGGAGGAATACCCGATGAACGAGGGCCGGGTGGTGAGCAGCGGAGGGCTCGACCTCGCGCCGGCGGAGTTCACCTCGGCCGTCGAGGAGAGCCAGGTTCCCCACTCCACGGCGCTGCACTGCCGGATCCGGGGCCGGGGCAGCTACCTCGTGGGGCCCCTGGCGCGCCTCCTCCAGAACCGGGATCGGCTCCACCCCCGGGCCCGCGCCGCCTTCGATGCGCTCGCCGATCGCTTCCGTCGGCCCGATCCCTACGCGTCGGTGTTCGCGCGGGGGATCGAGGTCATCTACGCGATGGAGGAGGCGATTCGCGTGGCCGAGTCCCTTCCGGGGCCGGTGCCCGTGCCGGAGCGGCCGGAGCTTCCGGCGGGCGTGGGCCACGGAGCCACCGAGGCTCCTCGGGGGATCCTCTACATCCGCGTCGAGACCGACGCCCGGCAGTGTGTGCGGGAGATCCGGATCGTCCCTCCGACCGCCCAGAACCAGGCCCGCATCGAGGAGGATCTCCGGGCCCAGGCCGAGGTGCTCCTCCACCTGCCGGATGAGGGGCTGCGGCGGAGGATGGAGACGGCGATCCGCAACTACGACCCGTGCATCTCCTGCGCCACCCACTTCCTCGACCTGCGCGTGGAGCGGCGGCCTTGAGCACGAGGGTCCGGCTGGTGGGTGTGGGAAGTCCCTTCGGAGACGACGCCGTGGGGTGGATCGTCGCACGGGAGGCGGCCCGTTGCCTCGGGGCGGCCGTCGAGATCCGGCTGCGCGACCGGCCGGGTCTGTGGCTGCTCGAGGATCTGGACTGCCCGGGAGGCGTGGTCCTCGTCGACGGGGTGCGGGGGCTCGGTCCGCCGGGCACCGTGGCGGTCCTGGGCTCCGGGACCCTTCCCGCAGGCCGCCTGCGCCTGGGATCGAGCCATGGCTTCGGCGTGGCCGAGGCCGTGGAGCTCGCCCGGCGACTGGGAAGGGGCCCGGCCTCGCTCGCGCTCGTCGGCATCGAGATCGGCGAGAGCGGGGAGGGCGGGGTCCGGGCGGTGGTGCGGGCCGCGGTCCCCGCGGCCGTGCGGGCGGTCCTGCGGGCGGTTGCGGACGTGGCGCGCCCGGATCCGCGCCGTGCATGAGGCGCGGCTGTGTCTCGCGCTTCTCGGCCTGGCGGAGGAGCACCTCGCCCGGGAGGGCGGCGGGCGCATCACCCGGTTGCGCGTGGAGGTGGGCAGCCTCTCCGGCGTGAGCCCGATCGCGCTCCGGGGGGCCTTCCCGATCTGTGCCGCCGGCACCGCGGCCGAGGGCGCGGAGCTCGAGATCGTGGAGATGCCGGGGCGCGAGCTCCGGCTTCGCGACATGGAGGTCACCGACGATGTGCGGAACCTGCGGATGCGCTGAGGGCGGGCGCGGTCCGGGCCCGGTCCGTTCCGCGGAGGAGCTCCGGCGCAGGATCCCGGTGGAACGGGAGATCCTCGCGGCCAATGCGGGCCGCGCCGAGGCCCTCCGCGAGAGGCTGGCCCGCGAGGGGGTCGAGGGGATCGGGCTCCTCGGGGCTCCCGGCAGCGGGAAGACGGCGCTCCTCGAGGCCGTGCTGCCGCGTCTCGGCGGGGGCGACGCGGTGGTCGAGGGCGACTGCGCCACGGAACGGGATGCGCACCGGATTCGCGTGCTCGGCATCCCCGCGGCACAGGTGGAGACCGGTTCCCTCTGCCATCTCGATGCGGAGCTCGTGGAGCGGGCGCTGGCGGGCCTGGACCTCGGTGGCTGTCGCCGGCTGTGGGTCGAGAACGTCGGCAATCTGGTGTGCCCCGCTCCCTTCGACTGTGGGGAGCGGCGCCGGATCCTGGTGCTCTCCACGGCCGAGGGGGAGGAGAAGCCCGAGAAGTACCCGGCCGCGGTGGCCGCCTGCGATCTGGTGGTGCTCTCGAAGGTCGACCTCGAGGAGGTGCTCGGCTTCGACCGCGAGCGTTTCGAGGCGTCGCTGCGTCGGGTGCGGCCGGACGTGCCCCTCCTGCCGGTGTCTGCGCGGTCCGGGGCGGGGCTCTCCGAGCTTCGGCGCTGGGTGCTCGCGGGAGGCGCCGGCTGATGTGCCTCGCGGTGCCGGGGGTGCTCCTCGAGGTGCGGGAGGCGGAGGACCTGCGCATGGGGCGCGTCGACTTCGGGGGCATCCGCCGCGAGGTCTGCCTCGACTTCGTGCCCGAAGCCCGGCCGGGCGACGCGGTCCTCGTCCACGCCGGCTTCGCATTGCGGGTGGTCGACCCGGAGGCGGCCGGGCTGGCCCGGGCGGCGCGCCGCAGCGGGGGGCGGTCGTGAATGGGTTCGCTTCCGCTGGTTCCACCGCCCGGGAGTGGCTGGACCGGGTGCTGGGGACGGGGGACCGGCGGTACACCGTGATGGAGGTCTGCGGCGGGCAGACCCACGCGCTGCTCGCCCATGGCCTCGACGCGCTTCTCGCGCCGCGGGTGGAGCTGCTGCACGGACCGGGCTGCCCCGTGTGCGTGACGCCCGCTCACGTCCTCGACCGCGCGCGGGCGCTGGCCCGGATCCCCGGGGTCGCCCTCTGCACCTTCGGTGACATGCTCCGGGTGCCGGGCCGCGACGGCGATCTCTTCGGAGCCCGGGCCCGCGGCGGCGACGTGCGCGTGGTCTACTCGCCCCTCGACGCCCTCGCGCTCGCCGAAGCCGCGCCGGGCCGTGAGGTGGTCTTTCTCGGGGTCGGTTTCGAGACGACGGCGCCGACGGTCGCGGCCGCGGTCCGCCTGGCCGCCCGGCGCCGCATCCGAAACTTCTCGGTGCTCACGAGCCACGTGCGGGTCCCGCCTGCCCTCGAAGCCATCCTCGGGGACGAGCACACCCGGGTGGAGGGTCTGCTCGCCGCGGGGCATGTCTGTACCGTCA
>JALSIO010000281.1 GCA_026989995.1 Myxococcales bacterium | reverse complement strand
GATCCCCACCAGCGAGAGCAGCACGAAGCCTCCCGCCACCACGTAGTTCCAGCGGTCGCTCCTCATCGCCTCCCCCGCACCTCCCGCCCGCCGGCGGCGGCTCCCGTGAGGCGGCGCATGTACTCGTCCGGATCGGGCGGCGTGTCGTCCGCGCGGCGGTGCAGCAGGTCCTGGATCCGCTGGTTCTCGCTGGCACGGATCTCGCCCACGGTCCCGGTGAGCAGCACCTCCCCCCGGTCGAGCACCGTGATGCGATCGGCGATCCGAAAGGCGCTCTCGAGCTCGTGGGTGACGACCACGATGGTCATCCGGAGGGCATCCCGGAGCCGCAGGATGAGCTCGTCGAGCGAGGCCGAGACCACGGGGTCGAGACCGGCGGAGGGCTCGTCGCAGAAGAGGAGCTTCGGGTCCATCACGATGGCCCGTGCGAGGGCGGCCCGCTTGAGCATCCCGCCCGAGAGCTCCGAGGGCATCAGATCCTCGAAGCCGGCGAGGTCGACCACCTCGAGCTTCATCCGCGCCATGATCCGCATGGTGCGGTCGTCGAGATCCGTGTGCTCGCGCAGCGGCAGCAGCAGATTCTCGAGCACCGTGAGCGAGGAGAGCAGTGCGCCTCCCTGGAAGGCCACCCCCACCCGGCGGAGCAGCCGATCCCGCTCGCGGGCCGAAAGCGCCGTGAGCTCCTGCCCGAGCAGCCGGATCGAGCCCGAAGTCGGGCGCTCGAGGGCGACCATGTGGCGCAGCAGGGTGCTCTTCCCGGATCCGCTGCCCCCCATGATCACCCGGATCTCCCCCTCGTCGACTGCGAGGGAGACCCCGCGGAGGATCTCGCGAGGGCCGTAGTGGGTCACGAGCTCCCGCACCTCGATCACCGGCTCGGCCGGGGCCGCGCAGGCGGTGTCCCCTCCTCGCGGTGCCGCCTCCGCGCCGGCCGCGCTCATGTGGCGAGCACCAGGGCGAAGACCATGTCCGCGAGGACGATGGCGGAGATGGCGTGGACGACCGAGCGCGTGGTCACCCGCCCCACCCCCTCGGCGCCGCCTTCCACGCCCGCGCCGTTGACCACCCCCACGAGGGTGATGAGCAGGGCGAAGAGCACGCTCTTGCCGAGGCCGTGGAGCACATCGCCCACCTCCACCACGGCGAGGCTCTGCTCCACGTAGGCGTCGAGGCTCATCCCGAGCACCGCCCCCACGTAGAGACCCGAGGCCAGCACCGCCAGGACTCCCGCGACGAAGGTGAGGGCGGGCACGACCAGCCCCATCGCCAGGAGAGGCGGTACCACGAGGAAGCGAACCGGGTTGATTCCCATCACCCGCAGCGCGTCGATCTCCTGGTTCACCTGCATGCTCGCCAGGCGGGCCGCCAGGGCCGAGCCAGATCGCCCGGCGACGAGGATGCCCACGATCAGCGGGGCGAACTCCCGGGTGACCGAGATCGCGACCCCGAGCACGATCTGGGACTCCGCCCCGAAGTCCCGGAGGGTGTGGATGCCCTGGATCGAGAGCATCACGCCGATGGTCGCGGCGAGGACCGAGACGATCGGCAGCGCGGCGATGCCGATCTCCGTCATCTGCTGGAAGATCGGTGCCGGCCTGACCGGCTGGTCGCGACGCCGGCCGAGAACGATCCAGTAGAGGCTCTCCGCGAGCAGGGCCGCGGCGAAGCCCACCTCGTCGAGCCCGCGTACGAAGGCCCGCCCCACGCGCTCGAGCGCGCGGGCCGGAGCCGGCAGCGCGCGCCCCTCAGCCTCCACCGCCCAGGCCCTCCTCGAGGTCCTCGTGGATCTCGAAGACCCGGTCGAGGCGGGCGAGTCGCAGGACCCGCATCGCGGCGGGGCTCACGGCCACCAGCCCGAAGCGCGTCCCCCGGCTGCGCGCCGCCTGGAAGGCCTCCACCAGGCTCGCGATCCCCGAGCTGTCGATGTAGTCCACGCCGGAGAGGTCGACGAGCAGCGGCCCCCCCGCGGCGACGGCGTCGAGCAGGACCTGACGGGCCGCCGGTGAGCTCTCGAGGTCGACCTCGCCGGACAGCTCCACCACCCGGACGCCCTCCCGCTGCCGGACCTCGCAGCGCATCAGGCGGGCCCGATCCGGCGGACCATGCGCAGCACGTTTCCCCGGCCCGCGCTCGCCGGCCGGTACTCCACCCGATCCATCACCGACCGGATGAAGTGGGTCCCGAGGCCCCCCGGGCGGAGCTCGTCCAGCGGGCGCGGACGGATCCGGGCCGGATCCACCGGTGCCGCGAAGTCGCGGATCTCGATCACCAGCTCTCCCCCCCCTCGCTCCACGCAGAGCACGATGGCCCCGCTCCCGTTCCGGTAGCCGTGGCGGATCACGTTCTGGCAGGCCTCGTCCACGGCCAGCACGGTATCCGCCGCGCCCTCGGCATCCACTCCGGCCTCCTCGAGGGCACGGGCGAGGGCGTGCCGGATCCGCCGGAGCTGGTCCGGCCGGGCCTCGAAGCGGCCGGCCAGGATCTGGCTGCGCTCCCCCTCCCCGCTCATCGTCCCGGCCCGGCCGCGTCCACGACGACGACGGTCACATCGTCGTGCAAGGGACCCGGCCCGAGGGCGCCGAACAGATGCGCGACGCGGTCGGCCGGGGAGAGCCCCCGGGCCTGCTCGATCCGCTTGCACACCGCTTCGATCCCGAGGGGATCGCCGTCCACTCCCCGGCCCTCGGTGAGGCCGTCCGTAAACAGGTAGAGCGAGGCGCCGGCCGCGTCGACCTCGGTCTCGGCCACTCCCTCCTCCGGGATGAGGTCGGCGCCGATGCCCAGCGGGGGGGCCTCGGCGGGGAGCTTCCGAAGGCCCCCACCCGGCTCTTGCAGCAGCGCCGGTTCGTGGCCGGCGTTGGCCAGTCGGAGTCGGCCGCTGCGGGGATCGAGGAGCCCGGCCACCATGGTCACGAACATGCCACGCATGGCGCCCTCCGCGAGCTCCCGGTTGAGCACGCCCAGCAGGCGGCCGGGCGGCTCCCCGCGGCGGCCGAGGCAGCGGTAGAGGCTCGCGGTCTTCGCCATCAGCAGGGCCGCGTTGATCCCCTTACCCGAGACGTCGCCGATGGCGAAGGCCACCGCTCCGCCCGGAAGGGGGAAGAAGTCGTAGAAGTCGCCGGAGACGGCCCGCGCCGGGCGGTTCGCCCCGGCCACCGGAAAGCCGGCCGGTGGCCTCCGGGGTAGCAGGCTCTGCTGGATCTCGGCGGCGAGCTCGAGCTCGCGCCGGACCCGCTCCTGCTCGGCCAGCCGCTCGGCGAGCCGCGCGTTCTCGATGGCGAGCGCCGCCGCGGAGCCGAGGGTCTCGAGGAGCAGCAGGTCCGAGCGGCGGAAGCGCTTGTCCTCCCCCCGGCGGTTGATGAGCTCGACCGCGCCGAGGCAGCGCTCCTGCACCTTGAGCGGCGCACAGATCATGGAGCGGGTCCGGAAGCCCGTGCTCCGGTCCACGTCCGCGTAGAAGCGGGGGTCCCGCTGGGCGTCCCAGACCATCTCCGGAAGCCCGGTCGCCACCACCCGCCCGACGATTCCCTGGCCGGCCGGGACGCGCAGCCCCGTGATGTCCGGCTCGCCGCTGCAGGCCTCGCAGACCAGCGCCCCGGCGTCCGCATCGAGCAGGAACAGGGACCCGGTCTCGGCGCCCACGTAGTCGGCGATCCGGCGGATCGCCCGCCGGATGGTCTCCCGCGCATCGAGGGAGGCCGCGAAATCGCGGCTCATCTCCGCCAGGAGACCGAGCGCCGCGACGCCCTCGCCCGCCGCCTCCTCCCGGG
>JALSIO010000280.1 GCA_026989995.1 Myxococcales bacterium | reverse complement strand
TAGCGCCGCAGAAGCGCCGCCGGAAGCGTGCCGAGCTCGCCGTGGGGACGGATCCGGGCGCAGGCCTCGAGCGCGGCGTAGGCCATCCGGTCCTCGGTGAAGATGCGGGGTTCGAGGCCCTCCCGGAGCACGGCGCGGAGCGATCGCTCGCAGGCGTAGTTGGCCCGGCCCTTCATCGAGACCGCCCGCAGCTCCGGGTAGCCGAGCAGTCGCGCCGCGGCGTCGATGTCCTTGGTGAGCAGCTGGTCCTGCAGGAGTCGCGTCCGGGTGGAGATCACCACCGGCATGGCGCGGCCGGCCCGGCGCGTGGCCACGGCGAAGGGGATCGCGGCCGCCAGGTAGGCCAGCGACTTCCCGACCCCGGTTCCCCCCTCGAGCAGCAGCACGCCACCGCGCTCGAGGTGGCGGGCGAAGTGGCGGGCGAGGCGGATCTGCTCCGGCCGGGCCCGGTAGCCGGGCAGGTGGCGGCGGCACCGGGCCTCGTCGGCGAGGGCGCCGGCGATGGCCTCGGGGTCGAAGGGGACCGGGGCCTCCCGGCTCTCGCCGATCTCGAGGAAGCGGGGCTCCGGCGGCGGCTCGTCCGTCGCGTCGCCCGTCTTGGCCAGCAGCTCCAACCACGGGGAGTCCGGTGCGAAGCGCTCGAGCGCGCGCCGGGCGAGCACGTAGCGCCGCTCTCCCGACGCCGCGCCGCGGGCGATGCGGGCGAGGACGCGCGTGGTGTCGAGGGCGTCCGCGAGGGCCCGGTGGCGTTCCTCGGCGCCGAGGAGCGCCCGGGTGAAGGACTCGAGCCGCAGATCCGGGGCGTCCGGGTGCGCGAGGGCCAGCAGGTCGAGGGTGTCGAGGAAGGGAGCCCGCGCGAGCGCGGGGTCGATCTGCCGCGCCAGGAAGTGCCGCTCGAAGTCCGCGTTGTGGGCCACGATCACCCGCCCGGCGAGGATCGCCCGGAGCGCGGGAGCGAGCTCCTCCGCCGTGGCGGCGCCCGCCACGTCCTCGTCCCGGATGCCGGTGAGCCGCACCACGAGTGGCGGCAGCGGTGCCCCCGGCCGGAAGAGCACCGAGACGGTGCGGATCTCCTCGCGGTCCGGATCGAGCAGGACGGCACCGAGCTCGAGGATCTCGGCGGCGCCCTGGTCCGGAAGCCCCGTCGTCTCGAGGTCGACCACGGCGAGCGGGCCCCTGGTCCGGAGGAGGGGGGCGAGGGCCTCGCGATCGATTCGAAGCGACTCCGGCGCGAGGCTCTGCAGGGCCGGTGACGCCTCCACGGAGGCGGCCGGCGCGTCGCTCCGCGCGGGCTTCTCGTCCGGGGCCGGTCTAGACGTAGATGCCGCCCTTGTACTCGCGATCCTGCCGGAGGATCACGTTCACCAGTGCGGGCTTCCCGGAGGCGGCCGCGCGCTCGAGGGCAGGCCCGATCTCCTCCGACCGCTCGCAGTGTTCTCCGTGGCCGCCGAGGGCCTCGACGACCTTGTCGTAGCGGGTGAAGTGGAGCAGTGTCGCCTGCAGGCGGTCCCAGCCGTAGACCGCGCCCTGCGGGCGCATCATCTGGCCCCAGGCACCGTCGTTGCCCACCACCCCGATGATGGGCAGGCCGAAGCGGACGGCGGTGTCGTACTCGAAGCCGTTGAGCCCGAAGGAGCCATCGCCGTAGATGATCACCACCCGCTTGTCGGGGTGGGCGATCTGGGCCGCGAGGGCGAAGGGCATGCCCACGCCCAGGGTGCCGAGCGGGCCGGGGTCCATCCAGGCGCCCTCGCGCGGTACGGGCAGGATCTTGGCCGCCGTGGCCACGATGTCGCCGCCGTCGCCGATGACGATGGTCTCCCGGTCCTGGCGGGCGATCCAGTCCCGGACCTCCCGGCACATGCGCATGGGGTCGATCGGCACCTCGTCGCTGTCGAGCTGTGCCTGCACCTGCGCCTCGAGCTCGGCCTCCGCCGCCCGCAGCTCGTCCCGCCAGGCCGAGAAGTCGAGCTTGAGCCCTCCGTTCTTGATCTCCTCGAGGAGAAGCTCGAAGCTGCAGGCGAGGTTTCCCACCAGCGGGACGTCCGCCGGGCGATTCTGGCCGATCAGCGTGGCATCCATCTCGAGCTGGATGATCCGGGCGTCGGCCGGGATGCTCTTGCCGAAGCGCAGGCGGAAGTCGAGGAGCGTGCCCGCGAGGATCACGAGGTCCGCGCGCTCGAGGGCCTTGCGGCGGGAGCGGTTCAGGAACTCCGGACAGTCCGGGGGCACCGTGCCCCGACCCATCCCATTCGTGTAGACCGGGATGTGCGTCTCGGCCAGGAAGGTCTGGAGCGCCCCGCTCGCCTGGGACCACTTCACGCTGGTTCCGGCCATCACCATCGGGCGCCGGGCGCCCGCGATGAGCTCGAGGGCGCGACGGACCTCGTCGCGGTCCGGGGAGATCCGGGGCGCCCGGGTGCGGATGGGCGGCACGGGGGCCTCCTCCCACTCGCAGGCACCCATGAAGATGTCCATGGGGATCTCGAGGAAGGCCGGTCCGGGAATGCCCGAGACGGCGTGCCGGATGGCGAGCTCGATGTACTCCGGGATGCGGTGGGTCTGGTAGACGGTGTCGGCGAACTTGGTGATGGGCTTGACCACGCCGACGTGGTCCATCTCCTGGAGCGAGCCCCGGCGGAGGTTCGCGAAGGGCCCCTGCCCCCCGATCACGAGGATGGGCGAGTTGGCCCGCCAGGCGTTGGCGATCCCGGTCACGCCATCGGTGACACCGGGCCCCGCGGTGATCGCCGCGACGCCGACGGAGCCGGGCCGGCAGCGGGCCCAGGCATCCGCGGCGTGGACCGCCGCCTGCTCGTGGCGCACGTCGACGATGCGGATGCCCTCGTCGATGCAGCCGTCGTAGAGCGGCATGATGTGACCGCCGGAGAGGGTGAAGACGACCTCGACGCCCGCCTGCTTGAGGGCGCGGGCGGCGAGCTTTCCGCCGTGAACGGGCATGGGAACCTCGGATTCGTCGCGCGGAAGCAGCGCGGTTGGATTTCCACCATACCAGAGCCCCGGGGGCGCTCCAAGCACCTGGGCGGGTGCCGGCGCCCCTGCGCCGGCACCCGCCTCAGGCCAGGCCCTGGTGCACCAGGTATTCGGCCACGAGCGTCGCGCCGTGGGCCGCACCCATCCTGGTGTTGTGCGACACAAGCAGGAGCTTGACCCCGTTCTCCAGCACGCCGTCGGGGCGCAGGCGGCCCACCACCGTCGTCATCCCCCCGTTGCGGTCCCGGTCGAGCCGGGGCTGGGGGCGGTAGGGGTCGTCGGTCACGTGGATCAGCTCCGGCGGGGACGAGGGAAGGCCGAGATCGGTGAACTCGCGCCCGAAGCCCGCGAGCACCTCCCGGACCTCCCCGATCTCGGCGGAACGGCCGAGGCCGATGCTGGCGGCGATGGTGTGCCCGTCGCGCACGTTGACGCGGGTGCACGTGGCCGAGACCCGCACCTCGTAGGGCTCGATGTGCTCCCCCCGGAGCGCTCCCAGGATCTTCCGGGTCTCGGTCTCGACCTTCTGCTCCTCCTTCGGGATGAAGGGGATCAGGTTGTCGAGGACGTCCATGGCGATCACGCCCGGGCTTCGGCCCGCGCCCGAGAGCGCCTGCATCGAGGTCATCACCACCTCGCGCACCCCGAAGGCCCGCGCGAGGGGCGCGAGCGCCGAGACGAGCCCGGTGGTGGTGCAATTGGGGATGGGAACCACGAAGCCCCGGTGCCCCCGCTCCCGTTGCTGGCGCTTGACGAGCGCGGCGTGGTCCATGTTCA